>JAJYVB010000088.1 GCA_021792265.1 Deltaproteobacteria bacterium
CGGGTGACTGAAATTTAACGCTGCACTAGTCTCGGGGGAAAATGAGATGGAGGTTGGTGAATCTAGGCTGCCGTTACCCCGCATCATGACTGTGAAGGATCTCTCTACGTACCTTCGCGTTCATCCTTCAACAATCTACAAGCTACTTCGGCAAGGAGAACTGCCGGGGTTCCGAATCGGCACCGACTGGCGGTTCAACGCGGAAGCCATCGACCGCTGGTGCGCGGGCGGGCATTTGCCCGGGTCCAGCAGTGCTGCGGAGCAGGGCATGCCTTCGCTATCCATCGATAATAAGAGCTAATTGCCTCGCGAAGGTGGGGGGTTCGATGCGGCGGTTCTCTCGATCGCCTTGACGCGGTGGTTTAGCGCCTCGGTGCCGGGTCGAAAGCGTTGCTTGGGCAAGTCGGCAAAGACCTTAACCTGCCCAAAAGCCCGTTGTCCTCAGGGACCGCCCGTCCCCTGTTAGACGAAGCCTTCCGTTCAAGCCCTGGTGTAGCGTTCCCTAAATAACCTGACGAACCGGCGTGGCTGGAATGAGGTTCTTAGCTGCGCTCAGCGCAGGCTGCCGAAGCTAAGAATCACATGCCGGTAACGCGACCGGCATGAACCCATTAACGGGACACCACACTGATATGGAACGACGGCGTGGAGCGGTCGAGGCGCCTCACCACATAGCGTGAACGTCGCTTAGCGGCGGCCGGCCCACGCCCGGCTTGCTCAGGCGCTGGAGCTTGTTCTGAATACGCTCGACCTGGGTTGACTCTTGCGCCTTACTCAGCGCCTCTTTGTAAGCTTGGCGAGCTTCGGCGTATCTGCCGACTTTCACGTAGGCGTCGCCCAGGTGCTCGGCGATGGTGGGGTCGGTATGCGTAAGGCTTACAGCGCGCTGAAGTTCCCCGATGGCTTTGTGGTAGTGGCCCTGCTGGTAGTAGACCCAGCCGAGGCTATCGATATAAAAGCCGTCAGTTGGCTCGATTAGCAGCGCACGCTTGATGAGTTTTTCCGCCTCGTCCAGGTGGGTTCCGCTCTCCGCATACGTATAACCGAGGTAGTTGAGCGCCTGAGCGTTGCTCGGGTTGAGGCGGATAGCCTGCCGCATCTCGTCCATCCCGGCTTTTTTTTGCTTGTCCTCGTCGTAGAGCGCACCGAGCGTGAAGTGGAATTTATCGTTTTTGGGGTCAAGCTTGGTCATTTTGTGGGCAAGCGCGATCGCATCCGGATAGTCTTTTTTCTCCTCGTAAAGCCCGACGAGGAACCCCATAATCTCGGTGTCTTTGGGCCGCTCGGCAACCGCCTGTTTGAGCGCCGCTATCGCGTCGTCGACGTGATGGTCCTTGTCATACAGGTAGGCAAGCTGCAAACGCGATTCGACGAAATGCTGGCTACCTGGCTGCAGCCGTTTGAACTGCGCGATGGCACGGCTAAGCTCGTTAAGTTCCGTATAGGCCATCCCTAGATAGTAATGCACGGCCTGGTCGTGAGGTTGCGCACCAAGGACCAGGTTGAACTCGGTTGCCGCGTGCGAAAAGTTGCCGCGCTCGAAATACAAAAGCCCTATCTGAGTGTGGGTATCGGCTGGATTGGCCTGGAGTTTTTCGAGGTCGAGCAACTGCGCAAGCGCGTGGTTCACATGATGCGGGCCGAGGTAAATCTCGGCGAGGCGCTCGTGCGCCTGCTCGTTTGCCGGATCAAGCTGCAGCACTTTCTTGTAGTATTGGACGGCATCCTTGCTCTTGCCCTCAATCTCGCGTAGCAGAGCAAGATCCAACATGACCAGTTCCGACTGGGGGTTCAGCTTGAGCGCCTTCTCGTAGTAGCCGTCGGCCTTGCGGTAGTTGCCGGCGGTAACCATCACACGCGCCGCATAGTAGTAGCCCAGGAATGAGGCGGGGTCCCGTTTAATAAGCTGCTTGAAGATCTGCTCGGCCTTCGAATAATTTTTTTCTTTGACGTAAAGCGACCCGAGGTAAAGGTAAGGCTCCTGTCCGTCCGGCCTGATAAGGATCGCCTTGCGATATTGCTCTTCGGCGCTCGAGTCATGGCCCAGGCTCGAGTTCAGCTCAGCCGCCAGGAGGAGTACCCGATAGGAATCAGGGCGGATTTTCAGCGCGAGATTCACCTCGCCGAGAGCGCGCTTGAGATGACCGTCGGCCACATCGAGCCTGGCCAGACGATACAGCAGCAGAGCGCTGTTGGGGTCATAGCTCGCTGCGCGCTCGTAGGCCGCGAGCGCCTGTTTATGCTCGCCCTCGTTCGATGCAATTTGGGCTTCAAGAAAAGCCCCCATCGCATTGGCCTCCGGCGGAACGGCTACCGGCGGCAAGCCGCCAAAGGGAGACTTCTGCCCTGCCTGCGCGTCAGAGGCGTCCGGCGTCGCCTTACGGGATATCTCAATGCCTGCACAGCCAGCCAGCACCATCGAAACCAGCGCAGCTACGAGCAGGGCTCGCGAAAAAAACAATTTCATCGGAGGGGAACAGCCACCATGCGAGCTGAATTTAGGGCTAACACAGCTATACGACAGCGTCAAACCATCGGCCTTATGAGCAATTGTCCGGCCGCTCTCCTGTTAGTTTTACGCCCCATGCGCAATAGCGCAACACCTGTTGCTCTTGTGCGCTGATGATGGTTCAGATAGCAGGATATTCAGGGCGCGGCGCTCGCCGCACGGCCAGAGGCTCGATGAGCTTCCAGATCGAAGCGCTCCGATTGTGACAGCGTTGCTGCCGAGCGTGCCAGGCGCAGCCCCGGCGGCCAGCACCGCTTCGGAAGTTGGCGGTTCAGCTCGGGGAGGGGGACCGATGCAAGCCCGACATCGGGGTGGGTTGCGTCTGCTGCCCCTGGCATGCGTCATTTTTCTCGTCGTGAGTGGCGGCGCTTACGGAATCGAGGATGCCGTAGGCGCGGCAGGCGGACGGCTCGTTCTCCTGCTTTGCATAATCGTACCGCTCACCGTAAGCCTGCCAACGGCGCTTATGGCGGCAGAGCTCACCGCCCTGCTGCCAATGGAAGGCGGCTTCTATCTATGGGTTAAGGAGGCGTTAGGGCCGTTTGCCGGTTTCATCGAAGCTTATCTGACACTGCTTTACACGGCGGTGGACACCGCAATCTACCCGGTTCTTTTTTCAGCATACCTTGCCGCGTTTATCCCGCTGAGTTTCGCGTCGCGCCTGGCGGTGGGTCTCGCGCTTATATGGCTTTCCGGGGGTTTGAACCTGCTCGGGATCAGGCCCGTTGGACGCGCCTCCTCATGGTTGACGGTTTTGCTGTTGGCGCCATTGGCCGCGCTGGTGATTGTCGGGATGCCACGGCTGGCTCATTTCCGGCTACCAGCCCCGACACAGCACCCCGGCGGATTCCTCGCGCCGCTCGGCGGCGCACTCATCATCGTCATCTGGAATTTTTGCGGCTGGGAGAATCCGTCGGTGGTGGCGGGTGAGATTGAAGAGCCGCAGCGCAACTACTTACGGGCCGTCCTTCTCGCACTGCCCGTTGTTGTGCTCGGCTGCCTGTTGCCGCTGATGGTGTCGCTTTCCGGGCAAGCAGACACCAGCGCGTGGCGTGCCGGCTACTTCGCTCGCGTGGGTTACAGCCTGGGCGGCCCGACGCTGGGAATCGCTCTGGGCTTGGGCGGGGCACTGTTCGCTTTTGCGGTTTTCCAGGCCGAGATGATGTGGACCGCACGGCTGCCGTTTGTGCTGGCCCAGGACGGCTATCTGCCGCGAGGGCTTGCCCGGATGTGGGAGCGGACGGCAACACCGGCGCGGGCGATTGCGCTATGCTGCGTTGTCTTCACGCTGGCGTCGCCGCTCGGCTTTAGAGACCTGGTTATGCTCGACGTCTTCTTTTACATGGGAGCGCTGGCGCTGGAGATGGCAGCCCTGATACGGCTGCGGCGCCGATTCCCGCACCGTGGCGGCCTTTTCACCGTTGGCGGCGGCCGGCCAGGGCTCTACGCGGTTGCGCTGGCTCCGGTGCTCACTTGGATGGCGACTTTCGGGCTTGACCTCTCCCGGCCTGTGATCGACCAGTTTTACGCCGCCTTGATGCTCTCGGGACTGGCGTTGCCGGTTTATGGCCTGTGTCGATACTGCTTCGGCGGGCCGTCACGCGCTTCGGAAGCGCAACGGGACCGCTGACTTCCTTAACCGCCGCATTCAGGGCCGGCGCGGCGAATTGTACAGATGGAGGAACGAGAAGGCGGCGATCACCAGCGCGTGGGTGATTGTGCCGTCCGCGATCAGGCGCGGTATCTTTTCGAGACCGACCGTAATCACTTCGGTCTCTTCGTCCTCGTCGGGATCGGGCGAGCCCGTTGGGCGGACATCGCGGGCAAGAAACGAATAACAAAGATTCGGCTGGATGGCAGGATTGGGATGGACCCGGCCCAGTTCCACGATCCGAGTCGAGTCGTAACCGGTTTCCTCGCGCATTTCGCGCCGCGCCCCGGCCCGTGGGCTCGCGTCCGCCGGGTCCATCATGCCCCCGGGAATTTCCAGAGTGTAGCCGCCTACGCCGTGACGAAACTGTCGCACCATCACGACCTCGCCCGCTTCGGTAATCGGTATGATATTGACCCATGGCGGCGCCTGAAGGACGTAGAAGTCGCGCGCGCCAAGCCTGGGATGGCGAGTATGGCGGCGATAGAGCTCGAATATCGGAGTGCGGCAGACCGAATCCTCGGAAATCGTGGACCAAGGGCCTTTCGAGGCGCTACTCAGGACGCCGGATGCGGCCAGACGCGGCGGCTCTTTACCGACGGCGCGGCCGCGCTGCCCCACCGAAGCACGACGTGACCCTCGACGCCGTCGCATACCGCCGGTTGCCTCAGTCCCGCGCGAGCATCCGCTCCAGAACTTTCGGAATAAGCCGCTTGATTTCCTCGCGGCACGCTGCGAACGCTTCGCTGCCCTGCTCGAACGGGTCTTCGATGTCTCCTGCCTCACCGGCGAATTGCCGCAGAGTATAGACCGGGCGTGAACGGGCCGCCGGGAAGCGCTCGCGAAGCTGGGCTTCCTGTGCCTGGGTCATAGCGAGCACGAGGTCTGCTTCCTCGAGCATCCCCGGATGGCGCCTGAGGTCAACCGACCGGGGCGACTCGCCGAGATCAATCCCTTCGTCGCGCAGCGCCAAAATTGTATCCAGGGACACCAAGGCGCCGTCGCGAGCGTACGGAGCGATACCTGCCGAGCTGACACTGACCGCACAGGCAAGTCCGCGCCGTTCGAGCTCGCGCATCATTATCCGCTCCGCAATTACACTGCGTGCGGTGTTGGCGGCGCAGACGAAGAGTACGTTTCGGCAGCGCCGCCCGGATAACGACGAATCGTGAAGCACCGGCACCGCTGTTCAGCCGTGAATATCCGCCACCTGAGCCAGGCTTTCTTTGGGGGTGATCCCCTTGGCCAAATGTTCCTTGACTCGGGCACCCAGCGCGGCCGGATCCCACGGCTCGCCGGCCTTGGAAACGGTCGCTACCGTATGCCAGCCCCACATTATCCAGACCGTTCCCATTCCGGCGCGAAAAACCTCGCCGTGAACGTCCTTGGCATCGTCGCTGGCAAGCCAGGCAACCAGGGGTGCCACATGCGCAGGGCTGAAGCGGTCGAACTCTCCCGGCTTCACCTCGCCCATCCAAGCGGCCGTCTGCGGGGTCGCTTCGATGGTCATGCGGGTGCGCGCCAGCGGTGCAACCGCGTTGGCAGTCACCCCGTAGCGGCTCATCTCGCGGTCGATGATTATCGCCATCGCAGCCAGCGCCGCCTTGGCGGAGCCGTAATTGCCCTGTCCGGCGTTGCCCAGCAACCCTGCGTCGGAGGTCGTGTTAATGAGCCTGCCGTTGAGCAGATTGCCGTTCTTGTGCTGCTCGCGCCAGTACGCGCATACGTGGCGCGACATGTTGAAGCTGCCCTTGAGATGGACCTCAACGACAGAGTCGAAGTCCTCCTCGCTCATGTTGAAAATCATGCGGTCGCGCAGAATGCCGGCATTATTCACCAGGATGTTGAGCTTGCCGAAGTTGTCGAGCGCGCAGGTGAGAATTCGTTTGGCGGCCTTGAAGTCGGTAACGCTCTCGTAATTGGCCACCGCCTCGCCGCCCGCCGCACGGATTTCCTTCACGACGTCCTCGGCCGGCGAACGCGATTGGCCGGTGCCGTCGAAGTGCGCACCGACATCGTTGACGACGACCTTGGCACCCTGCCGCGCGAGCAGCAGCGCCTCCTCGCGTCCCACGCCGCGGCCGGCTCCGGTGATTATCGCAACCTTTCCTTCCAGTAGTGCCATAGTCAAAAGTTCCTCTTCGATGATGTACCCCGCAGCGCGGGGCGGTAAACGTTGACGCCAACCAACACAGGCCAGGCGAGCCTTCGAGACTCGTTCTGGATAAACTTCGCAGGCTCCACTGTCAAGGCGCGGCGCTGACTCCCGCCTCCCGAGCGCCTGCCCCGGTTGCCATCCGGCTATGATAGCGCCCGTAAGCGAAATATATGATCAGTCCCAGTCCCATCCAAGCAAAGAACCGAATCCACGTGACCAGCGGCAGGCTCTTCATCAAATAGCTGCATGAAAGTGCACCAAGGATCGGCACGGCCGGCACCAACGGAGTCCTGAAGGGGCGGCGCATTGCCGGGTCGAGATAGCGGAGCACCCAGATCCCGATGCATACCAGGGTGAAGGCGAACAGAGTGCCGATATTGGTTAGCTCCGCGATCTCCTGGATTGGCAGCAGCGCGGCGGCCACGCCAACGAGCACGCCGGTGAGCACCGTCGGAACGTAGGGTGTGCGAAACCGCGGATGGACGCGGCTGAAGGCGGGCGGCAGAAGCCCGTCGCGCGCGATGGCGAAGAAAACCCGCGACTGACCCAAAAGCAGGACCAGCAGGACCGAGGTGAGTCCTGCCACCGCGCCCAGCGATACGATCCCGGAAACCGCGTTCAGCCCCCGCTGCACGAAGGCCGACGCCAGCGGCGCGTTTACGTCGATTTTCTTGAACGGCACCATCCCGGTCAGCACCGCGGCCACAGCCACGTAAAGCAGCGTGCATACGGCGAGCGAGGCGATGATGCCGACCGGCAGGTCGCGGGCCGGATAAACTACTTCCTCGGCCGCCGTCGATACGGCGTCGAAGCCTATGTAAGCGAAAAAGATCACCGACGCGCCCCGCATGAGCCCGCTCCAGCCCATCGGCATGAACGGCGTCCAGTTGGTTGGCCGCACAAAGAACGCCCCCACTACGATCACCATCCCGATTACGAAAAGCTTGATCCCAACGATGATGGAGTTGAGGCGCGCCGTCTCGACGATCCCGGCATAGAGCACCGCGGTCACCGCCAGGACAACGAGCAGCGCCGGAAGGTCGAAGATTCCTGCAGGGAGCGCGCCCGGTGCGTGAGTCAGCGCGGCAGGCATGGGAATCCCTATCCCGTTAAGCACCACCCTGAGGTATCCCGACCATCCAACCGCAACCGCTGCCGCACCAACCGCGTACTCCAGCACCAGGTCCCATCCGATGATCCACGCGATTAACTCGCCCAGGGTGGCGTAAGCGTACGAGTAGGCGCTTCCGGCAACCGGGATCATCGCCGCGAACTCGGCGTAACACAGTGCCGCCATCGCACACGCTGTCCCCGAAACGGCAAACGACACCATGACCGCCGGCCCGGCGTACATCGCGGCGGCAACCCCGGTCAGAACGAAGATCCCAGCGCCGACGATGGCACCGATTCCCAGAAGTGTCAGGTCCAGAGCGCCCAGGGCCCGCTTCAGCCCGACAGCCTCAGCAGCCGCGTCGGTAAGCAGCGCTTTGGTGCTCTTGCGCCGAAAGAGCGGATTCCTCGGATACTCACCGTCCGCTCCCCTCATTGGCTTCGCCTTCGTCCCCGCCCCCTCCATGCAACAATGCATCCCTTACCAGGCCTGGTAACCTCCGTCGACCGCCAGCATCGAGCCCGTCACGTAGCTGGCAGCGGGACTGGCCAGAAAGATGATTGCGCCCCGAAGCTCTTCGGGACGCCCGATCCGCCCGAGCGGCGTGAACAGTTCCATGCGCTGGCGCTGTTCGGGCTGCTCAAGGCCGAGCTCGGTCATTTCGGTCGAAAGCCACCCGGGAGCGATCGAATTGACCAAGATCCCGTACGGTGCCCATTCGACAGCTAGCTCGCGGGTCAAATTAGCGAGCGCCGCCTTGCTCGCGATATAGGCTGGAATCCGGTAGAGCGAACTGGCGACCTGTCCGAGGACCGAGGTGATGTTGATTATCCGGCCGGGCATCTTATTCACGATAAGCCGGCGCGCCACCTTCTGGGCGAGCATCATCGGCGCCGTCAGGTTGACCGCCAGCGTCTGCTCCCAGACCTCGCGCGAAATCTTTTGCGCGCTTCCCACCGGAGCTATCCCGGCGTTGTTGACCAGAATATCGACCTTGCCCAGCTCCGCGACGGCCCGCTCGAGCGCTTTTTCGAGATCGGCGTCCACCGTCACGTCTGCGGCCACGGCCAGCGCTTTTACCCGGTACTTTTCCCGCAGTTCGGCGCTGAGCGCTTCGAGACGGTCCGCCCGCCGCGCCATCAGGGCAACGTCAGCTCCGGCGATCGCCAGCGCCCGCGCGCATTCCACGCCCAGACCCGAAGAGGCGCCGGTCACCAGTCCCACATGTCCACGCAAGGAAAAGAGCGATTCCATTGAATCCATGTAGCTATCCTCTCAGCTCAGGTTCACCTCGGCCGCCGCCCGCCGAAACCCTTCGAGCGCACGCCCGATGTCGTTGCGGCCAATCCCGTAATGCGTCACGGCGCGGAAGACGGTTGCACTGCGCTCCGTAACCAGCACGCCATGCTCTCTCAGCGCCGCAAGGAAGCGCTGCACCTTCTCCGATCCGCCGGTCACCTCGAAAAAGACCATGTTGGTCCGCCGCCGTGCGGGCAGAACCCGAAGTCCGCCAACCCCCGCCAAGCCGCCGGCCAGAGCGCGCGCATTATCATGATCCTCGGCCAGCCGTTCGATCATCGTCCCGCCGAGCGCTACGACTCCCGCGGCCGCGACGATTCCCGCCTGCCGCATCCCGCCGCCAAGCATCTTACGTACCCGCCGCGCCTCGGCGATAAAGCTGCCGCTTGCGCATAGCAGCGATCCAACCGGACACGCAAGCCCCTTGGAAAGACAAAACAGAACGCTGTCGGCCTCCGCCGCAAGGCTGGCCGCCGTCGTCCCCAGCGCGACGGCGGCGTTGAAAACCCGCGCCCCGTCCAGATGGACGGCAAGCCCGCGAGGGCGTGCTATTTCAGCCACTTGCGTCATGTGCTCCGGAGCAACCGCCTCGCCGCCGCATCGATTGTGCGTATTCTCTAGCGCAACCAGGCGAACACGGGCGAAATGCGGATCCTCCGGCAGCGAAAGCTCTCGTTCGAGCTCAAGCAGATCGAGTTCGCCACCTTCGCGATTGGCTACCGCAGCAAGCATAATCCCGCCCACTGCCGCGCCGCCGCCAGCCTCGTATACGTAAGTATGCGACTGCGACCCCAGGAGCGCCTTTGTCCCGCGTGGACAGTGCGTCAAAAGAGCGATGAGATTGCCCATGGTGCCGCTGGGAACCAGCAGCGCAGCCTCCTTGCCCATCGCTGCGGCAGCCATTTCCTCGAGCCGGTTGACCGTCGGGTCCTCGCCGTAGACGTCGTCGCCAAGCTCGGCCCGCGCCATCGCGGCGCGCATCTCTGCCGTCGGCAGAGTGACCGTATCGCTACGGAGGTCAATCATGGCCGTGGGTCTGACCGCCGCAAGGGGCGGCGCCGTTCAGGACGGGGCGCTGGCTTGCCGGCGCTCAGGGAAAGATCGCGCGAACCAGCTCGTCGATCGCCCGCTTGCTGTCGCTTTCGTCGGTAAGCGACCAGGTAACGGCAACGGTCGCGGCGCGCCGGGGCGTGATGCCGTGGCGAATAAGCTCGCCCGCGTAGATCAGCAGCCGCGTCGAAACGCCCTCCTCGAGGCCGGCACCCTTGAGGTTTCTTACCTTCTCGCCGAGCAGAGCAAGTTGGCCCGCAAGCTCGCGGTTCACTTTCGACTCGTGGGCTATGATCTCGACCTCCTTTTCGGCGGGCGGGTAGTCAAACTCGATGGTGACAAAGCGCTGCCGAGTCGAATGCTTCAGGTTTTTTTGGATGCTTTGGTAGCCGGGATTGTAGGAAATCACCAGCAGGAAGCCGGAATGCGCCTCCAGGATCTCGCCGCGCTTTTCGACCGGGAGGATGCGGCGATGGTCGGACAGCGGGTGAATGAGCACCGTTGTGTCCTTGCGCGCCTCGACCACCTCGTCAAGGTAACAGATGGCGCCCCGGCGTACGGCGCGGGTCAGCGGACCGTCAACCCATACGGTCTCGTCAGCCTGTATAAGAAAACGACCGACAAGGTCGCTTCCAGTGAGGTCTTCGTGGCAGGCCACAGTGATCAGCTCGTTGGGACCGTCGGCAAGGGCGGACAAGCGATGCGCCATGTGCTCGACAAAGCGCGTCTTGCCGCATCCGGTCGGTCCCTTGAGCAAAACCGGAAGACGCGCCTGATAGGCAGCAGTGAAAATTTCAACCTCGTCGCCGATGGGCAGGTAGTAGGGGGCGTCCTTAGGGGACAGGCGGCGGACTTCTACCGCCCCTTCGTCCTTTTCGGGTTCGAATCTCCTAAGCTCAGTTGCCATTTTTGGACCGCTGCCTTGCTCGACCGGCGGTACTCGCCGATGCTGCGTGCAAGCGATTTTAGGAGCACACGCCCCGGATGTTCAAGCAGGCGCGCCGGCGTGCCCGCCGGCACTCAGCGAAGCGAGTAGTCGCTGGTGCCGTCCGGACGGTCCCGTACGGTCCAGCCAAGCGCCTCCATCTCCCTGCGCAATTTATCGGACAGCGCCCAGTTGCGCTGTCTGCGCGCCCGATCCCGTTCGTCGATCATCGCCTGGATATCGGAGGGCGGAGCCGCACGCCGGAGCGCCGCCCGGCGCTCTTCCAGCCCGAGGCCCATCACCCGGTCAAACCCAACCATGGCGTTCCAGATGCGGAAGTCG
>JAJYVB010000089.1 GCA_021792265.1 Deltaproteobacteria bacterium
AACAGCACGATAGGAATCTCGCTCTGCCTGCGGATCTCGCCGACCAAGTCCAGAATCGCAGGGAGCGAAGCCCCCGCCGCAAGGGCGCGGGCGCCGGCACGCTGGTTGGCTGGCCCGTCTGCCATCGGATCGGAGAACGGGACGCCCAGCTCGAGTAAATCGGCACCGCGTGCCTCCAACTCTTGCACCAAGGAGAGCGTTTGGTCCAGCGATGGGTCCCCGGCAAAAATAAAAGGAATCAGGGCGGCCTCGCCACGGTTTCGAAGTTCGGCAAACTTGGCAGCTATGCGGTTTTTGCGGACCATAGCGTCGCGTCCTAAAGCCCTATTCCCAGCGAACGCGCGACGGTGGGCATATCTTTATCGCCGCGGCCGGAGAGATTGACGATCATGATTTGCTCGCGCGGGAGCCCGGCAGCAAGCTTGCTCGCATACGCGACCGCATGAGCGCTCTCGAGCGCCGGTATTATTCCTTCGGTTTCGGAAAGAAGCCTAAGCCCCTCGAGGGCCTCAGCATCGGTTATCGACGTGTATTGTGCCCGGCCCGTGTCCTTAAGGTAACTCATCTCGGCGCCAACCCCCGGATAGTCGAGTCCAGCCGCGATAGAGTGGGTCTCGCGAACCTGGCCAAGCTCGTCCTGCAGAAGGTAAGTCCGGCTCCCATGAAGCACCCCGACGCTACCAGCGTTGAGCGTGGCGGCGTGCGAGGCCCCGTTGAGCCCCAGTCCGCCGGCTTCCACTCCCACCATCCGCACGCCCTGGTCCCGAAGAAACGGGTAAAAAAGCCCGATCGCGTTGGAACCGCCATTGACGCATGCGACCAGGACATCCGGCAGGCGCCCCTCGCGCTCCAGGATCTGGCGGCGCGCCTCGCGCCCGATAACCGACTGGAAGTCGCGCACTATCATCGGGTAAGGATGGGGTCCCGCAACCGTGCCAATCAAGTAGTAGGTCGTACGCACCGTGGCGATCCAGTCGCGTAGCGCTTCGTTCAGGGCGTCCTTTAGGCTGCGGCTTCCGGAGTCGACGGCGGTGACCTTGGCGCCCAGAAGCCTCATGCGAAACACGTTGAGTGCCTGGCGCTCAACATCCAGGCTGCCCATGAAGACCTCGCACTCGCGCTTGAACAGCGCGGCCATGGTCGCAGTCGCCACGCCGTGCTGTCCAGCACCGGTTTCAGCCGTGATCCGCTCCTTGCCCATGCGCACGGCGACAAGCGCCTGGCCAAGCGTGTTGTTCACCTTATGCGCCCCGGTATGGCATAGGTCTTCGCGCTTCAGGTAGATTTTGGCGCCGCCCAGACGCGCCGTCAGGTTAGCTGCGAGGTAAAGCGGCGTCGGGCGGCCTACGAACTCGGCGCCAAGGCGTGCCAGGTCGCGCCGGAACGCCGGGTCGCGCCGCGCCTCGTGGTAGGCCCGCTCCAGCTCCATCAGCGCCGGCATCAGCGTCTCCGCCACATAGCGTCCGCCGAACGGACCGAAGTGCCCGTGACTATCCGGAACCTTTTGCATTTACGATGAAACTCCTGAGCTTGCGATGGTCTGTAATGCCGGGCGCTGCTTCGATGCCGCTGGCCACGTCAACGGCGTAAGGTCCGAGCGCGGCGACCTCGGCAACGTTGTCGGGCGTAAGACCGCCCGATACGAACACCCGGCTCAAATCGAATCTTCTGAGCGACGCGACCGAAACCCGCCGTCCCGTACCGCCGTAAAGTCCCGGATCGAAGGCGTCAAGCATAAGAAATCCCGGAACGTTGAGAACCGCCGGCGGCGGCTGGGCACCGGCTGGCACGCGGAGCGCCTTGATCACCGGTACGGGCCACCCGTAAAGCGCTTGCTCGTCCTCGTCGCCGTGAAACTGCACCAGGTCCAGTTTGACTCTTAAAAGCCGTTCGGTGATAAATTCGCGCGCCGCGTTCACGAAGACCCCAACTAGGAGGCTCCGACCGCCGACCGCGTCCCGAATTTTTTCCGCACGCTCGAAATCGACGAAGCGGGGGCTCGGCGGGTAAAAATTGAGGCCGACAAAGTCAGCGCCCAGCTCGGCAGCCAGCGCAGCGTCCTGCGGATTCGTCATGCCGCAGATTTTCACTTTTACGGTCACGAGAGGCCGATATCCTTGGCCGGCAACCTCACCCCTGTAAGGCGCGCAAGGCTCGCCGCGGGAGCTCCGTCGCGCAGCAGGCTTTCTCCGACCAGAAAAGCGCCTGCACCCGAGCGGCTGAGCCGGACGATATCATCGGCCGTTTCAATCCCGCTTTCCGAAACGATAAGCGCTTCGCCTCGGTAGCCGCGAAGAAGCTCCACCGTTACTCCCAGGTCGGTGCGAAAACTGTGGAGGTCGCGGTTGTTGATACCGATAAGGCCGGCTCCGGCATCTTCAGCCATCGTCATTTCCGCAGCGTTGTGAACCTCGACGAGCGCCGCCATCCGCAGATCGCGCGCCAGCCGGAGAAGTGAGTGCAAAAGCTCAGCGCCAGGCAGTGCCGCAACGATTAATAGAATACAGTCGGCGCCAGCGCATCGCGATTCATATACCTGGTACGGATCGACGACAAAATCCTTTCTCAGGAGCGGTAAACTGACCGCTTCGCGCACCGCGCTCAGGTCGTCCAGAGAGCCCTTGAAGTGCGCGTCGGTCAGCACCGAAAGCGCGGCTGCCCCGGCTGCGGCGTAAGCACGCGCGACGGCCGCAGGGTCGAGGCCGGGCATAATGTCTCCCTTACTAGGCGACGCGCGCTTGATTTCGGCAATTATAGCCGGTGCGTGCTTACGCAGGGCCGCGGCGAACGGGCGTGTCGGCTCGACGCTTGCGATGCGCGCCGTCAGCTCAGACAGCGGCGCCAAGCGGCGCTTATTTTCGACCTCCGCCCGCTTCGCAGCGATAATTTTGTCCAAAATCGAACTCATTTTCTTGAAGCACCGCAACCGCGCGGCCGTCCGAGCTGCGCCAGGGCCGTTCGCCTAGGCCTCATGAGCCTGACTTGCAATGCGCAGCTTCTCAAGCGTCTCGATCGCAGCGCCCGCGCTCAGCACTTCGCGCGCGACTTCCACTCCTTCGCTAAGGCTTCCCGAGCGTCCACCGGCGTAGATCGCGGCACCACCATTGAGGGCCAACACGTCGCGGGCCGGCCCAGCGCGTCCGGCAAGCGTCTGACGCAACATCTCGGTACCCTGCTCGGCGCCAGCTACGGTCAGCGCCGCTGGGCTCGCCAGCTCGATCCCGAACATCCGGGGTTCAATCTCATATTCGACGATTCCCGTGCCCCGACGGACCTCAGCCACCATGGTCGGTGCGGAGAGCGAGATTTCGTCGAGGCCGTCGCTCCCATGGATCACCATGGCGTGCTCGACTCCCAAAGCCTCGAGCGCCTCGGCCATCGGGCGCACAAGCCGGCCGTCGGCAACCCCGAGAAGCTGGTAGCGCGGACGCGCCGGATTGGACAAGGGCGCAATCAGGTTGAGCAGAGTGCGCACTACGAGAGCGCGGCGAAGCTGCGCCAGCCGGGCGAGCACTGGATGGTACGACGGAGCGAAAATGAAACAACATCCGGCCTTTCTGAGGCAACGGTTCAGCCCCTCGGGGTCGAGGTCAATTTTCACACCGAAACGTTCGAGCACGTCGGCGGCACCTATCTTGCCGCTCACTGCGCGGTTGCCATGCTTGGCGACGGGTACGCCGGCCGTGGCGGCAATCAGCGCCGCGCCGGTTGAGATGTTGAACGTGCCCGCATTGTCGCCGCCGGTCCCGGCGGTATCCAGCACGTTCCCGCCGTTCAGGTCCACCCTGCGCGCCCGGTCGCGCATGGCGCGCGCAGCACCGGTCAGTTCGGCGGCTGATTCGCGCCGCAGCTTCAGCGCGACCAGGAACCCCGCCGCCAGCGCCTCGGGCGCCTGATCGTCGAGGATTTCTCCGACCGCACGCTCGGCCTGTACTGCGTCCAGCCGGCGGTCTTCGACAACCGCGAAGAAGGCTTCGCGCAAGCTCGTCACCACCCCGGTTCGGGCGAGAAAGTTGGCCAGCAGGTCGCGCCCCGGGCGAGTCAGGATCGATTCGGGATGGAACTGCACGCCCTCTATGGGAAATTGCCGATGGCGCAGAGCCATCACCTCGCCCTCGGCCGTACGCGCGCTCACCTCGAGCGTCTCAGGCAACGACTGCGGGTCAACGATTAGCGAATGGTAACGCATGGCTTCGAACGGGCTCGGCAGCCCGGCGAAGATCGTCCGGCCGTCATGGATAATGGGCGACGACTTGCCATGCATCAGGCGGGCGGCCGGGACCACCTGGGCGCCGAAAGCACGGGCAATGCCCTGATGGCCCAGGCAGACACCCAGGATGGGAATCTCGCCGGCAAACTCGCGCACAAGCGGCATCGTGATCCCCGCGGTCTCGGGCGTTCCCGGACCGGGCGAGATAACGATTGCGTCAGGTTTGAGCGCGCGTACGCCGGCCAAGTCGATAGCGTCATTGCGCCGCACCTGGACCTCGGCGCCAAGTTCGCCAATATATTGGACGAGGTTGTACGTGAACGAATCGTAGTTGTCGATCACGAGGACTTTGGCCACTGCGATTTACCTCCGCCCGGCATCTTCCAGGCCGCCCGCCGCTTCGAGCGCGAGCATCATCGCCCGTGACTTGTCTAGCGACTCCTCGTACTCGGCCTCGGGATCGGAGTCGGCAACGATGCCGCTTCCGGCCTGGACGTAAGCTCGGCCGCAGCGCGCCATCACGGTGCGCAAAGTGATCGCTGTGTCGGCGTTCCCAGTAAAGCCAAAGTAGCCGACCGCGCCCGCGTACGGGCCGCGCCGCACCGGCTCCAGCTCCTCGATGATCTGCATAGCCCTGACCTTTGGCGCGCCGCTTACCGTCCCCTGGGGGAACGTGGCGCGAAAGGCATCGAAAGCGTCGCATCCCTGGCGCATAATTCCGCGCACGTTCGACACCAGATGCATCACGTGCGAGTACCGCTCGACGGTCATGAACTCGGTCACTTCGACTGAACCGATCCGGGCTACCCGTCCGACGTCGTTGCGCGCCAGGTCCACAAGCATCACATGTTCGGCGCGCTCTTTGGGATCGGCCAACAGCTCCTGCTCGAGGCGTTTGTCGTCGGCCTCGCTCGCGCCGCGCGGGCGAGTCCCCGCGATGGGCCGGACCGTAACCTCGCGCCCTTCGACCCGCACCATTACCTCAGGCGAGGCGCCGGCGAGGGCGAAGTCACCGAGCTTAAGATAGAACATGTAGGGCGAGGGATTGATCGCGCGCAGGGCGCGATAAACGTTGAAGGGATGGACAAGGAGCGGCGCCTCGAAGCGCTGTGACGTTACCACCTGGATAACGTCGCCGGCGCGTATGAATTCCTTGGCGCGCCTGATGACGGCCAGGTAATCGTCGCGGGCAAAATTCGAGACAGGCGCCGGACCCACAACAGGTTCGGACGAATGAGCGGCCGCTTCGCCCGCTGTCTTGCCGGCTGTTCCGCGCGGAAGCTCGACCGGTTGCGACAGGCGAGCCACCAGGCGCTCGATGCGCGACTCGGCGTCGGTATAAGCTGCCGCAACAGAGCCGAAACGCTCGATCATCGCATTGGCGACGACTTTCAGACTCTGGCGCAGGTTGTCGAAGATGAGCACGCTGTCCGTCAGCATCAGACACAGGTCGGGAACAGCGAGGTCGTCGCGTGCCAGCGTTGGAATTGGCTCGAAACTTCGTACGATGTCGTATCCGATCAGGCCGACGGCGCCGCCGTAAAAACGCGGAAGGCCAGGTAGTTGCGGCGCGCGGAAGCGGCCCATCTCACGCCTGAGCTCCGCGAAGGGGTCGGCGGTCGCACGAGTCTCAGCCCCAGCCCCCGGCCTAAAAAGCTCGAAGCGATCGTTCTTGGCGCGGAACACCAGGCTTGGCTCGCTGCCCAGAAAGCTGTAGCGTGCCCATTTCTCACCCCCGCCACTGACGCTTTCGAGCAAAAACCCGAAGTCGTCGCGAGCGATCTTTAGAAAAGCCGATACCGGCGTCTCCAGGTCCGCCGCCACCTCGCGGTAGACCGGGATGACACTGAATCCCTTAGCGGCCAGCTCCTCGAATTCCCGCCTTTCCGGTACCAGCATGTTCGACGCCCTGTCCAGTTGTTATCTGCCGAAAACAAAAGGGGCCGCAGGTCATGACCTGCGGCCCCTTTTCGATTCTGGGTTTTCTACCAGGTTACGGAACCGGAGCGCAGGCCTGCTGGGTGGCACGCCACCACCACGCTGCCCAAGCCCCGACGCTGCAACCTGTGATTAACATTATGTGACACCTTAGTGGCCACGCTGACCCAAGTCAACCGAATTTCGGACCGTTACCGAAGCCTTCGCGCTCACGAACCTCTCGATGGGTTGGCGCTCCAGTGCGTCTGGCAGTGCGATGATTTGCAGCGGGCGAGAACTAATGCGAGGCAAAATGCGCCTTATATGCCGCCTCAAGCTCCTGCTGGGCTTGGCGCGCCTCCTCCTCGGTTGCGTAAGGCCCTACCTTCACCCGATACCAGGTTTGCCCGCCGATATCGGTCGCGACAATGGTGGGTTGGTAACCCAGTTCGCGCAGGCGCCGGGCCATGTTATCCGCACCTTTTCGGTCCATCGCGGCTTCGATCTGGATGTTGTAGGGTTTGCGCACCGGTGCCTCTTGGCTGGCCTCTTCCTGCCCGGCCGAAGGAGGCGTCTTTGGAGCCGTTACCGCGCCCGGTGAGGTAGCCGCAGAGGCATTGGCTACTCGCGAAGCCGCCTGACCGCGGCCGCGCGCCGCGGTCGCACTAGCTCCTTGACCTGCAGCAGGCCGCGAAGCTTCGGTAGCGTTACCCGCTGCGGGAGCGCCCGTTGTCGTAGCATAGTTCGTAGGAGGCTTACCTGCCGCAGGAGCCGCGAGACGCCCGGACGATTCAGTTTCCGGCAGCTTAGAGAAAGCAGAAGAAGAACCTGCTGCACCGCCCGGCGCCGCCCCCTCGGAGAGGCCTGGCGTCGGTGTAATTGCGCCTGCAGACGGCATCGGATAAACGGTCGCAACCTGGCTCGTTTCGACCTGAGTCTGGTAGCCCATCTCGTAGCCCGCCACCAAGCCCAAGACGAAAACGGCCCCCGAGAGGCCCGCCAAGCCCAGCATTATCGCGAACGCCCCACCCGGTCCGATGTCGAAGCGCATCTAAAGCCTCACATCCGTTCCGGTGCGTTTACGCCGATCAGTTCCAGCCCTCGTGCTATGCACCCCTTGACCAACCTCGCCCATACGAGCCGTACGCGGCTCAATTCACGGTCCGAACCGATTATACGATTGGCGGGCTTGTTGTAATAGCGATGGAACTCGCCGGCCAGTTCCAGCAGGGCGAAGGGAATTCGATGGGGCTCAAGGGCATCGAGAGCCTCCCCCACAACCTCGGGGAAACCCAGCACGCGCCGCGCGATCGCAAGCTCCTCGGCCGAAAGCAGTGCCAGGTCAACCGCCGCCAGGTCGGCCGGAACGGCAAGGCCCGCCTTCGCAGCTTCGCGTAAGACGCTCTCCAGCCGCGCGTGAGCATATTGAACGTAAAACACGGGATTTTCCGGCGCCTGCGTCTTGGCCAGATCCAGGTCGAAATCAAGATGGGTATCGCTTTTGCGGAAGAGGAAGAAGAAGCGAGCTACGTCAGGACCTACCTCGTCGAGCAACTCTTCAAGCGTCACGTAGGTCGCCTTGCGGGTCGACATCTTCACCTTCTCACCGCCGCGCATCAGCGTCACGAATTGGTAGATGACCGTACGCAGACACGCGGTGTCGTGGCCAAGCGCGCGCAGGGCCGCAACCACGCCCTGATGCTCGGCGATATGGTCGGCACCGAAGACGCCGACCACCAGGTCAAAGCCGCGCGAGAGTTTGTCAATGTAATAGGCTATGTCAGTGGTCCGATACGTGGGCTCACGATCCGGTCCCGAGCGCAGCAGTACTAGGTCCTTGGGCAGGCCAAGAGGCTCGCCACGGAGCCAGGTTGCGCCGTCGTACCGCGCGACCAGGCCGCGCCCTTCGAGCGCGGCCAATACCTTGTCAACCTTTCCTGCGCGAATGAGGTCAAGCTCGTTCGTGTACACGTCGAAGCCTACTCGCAAGTGCTCGCAGGTGGCACGAATCTCGCCGAAAATTCTCTCTTCGGCAGCAGCGCGGAACGGTTCCAGCGAAGGCTCCTCCGCAAGCGCCGCCTCATGACGCTGGACGAGTCCGAGCGCTATCTCGCGGATATACTCGCCCTGGTAGCCCTCCTCGGGAAATGCAACTGCGCGCCCCAGCTCCTCCAGGTAGCGCGCGCGCACCGACTCGCCCAAAAGCCGCATCTGGCGCCCGCCGTTGTTGAAGTAGTACTCCCGCGTGACCTGATGGCCGGTTGCCTCGTAGAGCCGCGCAAGGGTGTCGCCCAGCACTGCGTTTCGCCCGTGGCCAACTGTCAGCGGACCGGTGGGATTGGCCGATAGGAATTCGACCTGTACGCGGCGGCCCCGGCCCAAATCGGAGCACCAGAAACTCGGACCCGCCGCTAGCGCACGGCGTATCTCGCTATGCCAATAGCTGGCTGCCATCCGGAAGTTTATGAAGCCGGGGCCGGCGACCTTAACCTCTTCCACGTCAGCCCGTGGCTCGATGTACCGCGCAATTATCTCGGCCACGGCGCGCGGCGCCTTGCGTTCGGCCTTGGCCATCACGAGCGCGGCGTTCGTCGCCATGTCGCCATGGGAGGAGTCGCCAGGCCGCTCAACGGTGAAAGGCGCTTGATCCGAGGCCAGGTCGCCACTTAGGCGGGCGCGGGCCACAGCGTCACTGATCAGCGAGGTGATAAGTTCCTTCATCTTCGCGCAACCGGAAACTGTGGCAAATACGGGCGGCCCTGTTAAGCCGGTCCGGCTTGACCGGTCGATGGCTGCGATGCGACCTTGGGCGGCACGGATCGCCGTGGCCGCACCGCGGGGTCGTGTCCAGAGTTCATCATTACGCGAGGAGAAGAGCCATGGAGCTCAATCTAAGGGGCAAAGTTGCCATCGTGACCGGCGGAAGCAAGGGGATTGGCCGGGCAGTGGCCGCCCGGCTTGTCGAGGAGGGCGCTTCGGTCCTGGTTTGCGCGCGCCACAGAGAGACGCTCGAAGCGGCAGCCAAGGCGATCCAGTCGAGCGGAGGGCAAGGAGCCGGACAGATCGTTGGGTTTGCTGCTGACCTGACCCGCGCAGAGGACGTCAAGGCCGTTGTCGCCGAGTGCATAAGTCGTTTCGCAAGAGTTGACATTTTGGTCAACAATGCCGGCAGCGCCCGGCCCGGCAGTTTCCTTGCGCTCACCGACGAAGCGTGGTTTGAAGACTGGACGCTCAAGTTTTTTGGTTACGTCCGGATGGCGCGCGAGGTGTTGCCCCATATGTCGCGTCAGAAGAGCGGCTTCATCGCCAGTATTATCGGGACAAGTTGGCTGATGCCGAGCGCCGACTTCATGATTGCCGGCGCGGCTAACGCCGCCCTTAATCACTTCACCAAGACGCTCGGCGCCGAAGCCGCAAAACACGGCGTGCGGGTTGTCGGCGTCAACCCGGGGCCGATCCTGACCGAGCGGCTGCTGAACGTCATGCGCGTGGGGAAGCCGTCCGTCTATGGCGGCCCGGTCATCACCGACGTCGAGCAGGCGCTTGCGCAAAGCACGCCCTTGGGACGGGTCGGACGACCCGAGGAGGTGGCGGACCTTATTGCTTTTCTCGCCTCCGATCGTGCCGCCTTCATCCACGCAACCAATATTACCATCGACGGCGGAAAGAACCCCGGCCTCGTGGGCTAGCGTGCAGCAGGCAGTTCAATCACTTTTCAACTTTGGTGTCGCCAGGGCCAGGCCGCGCAGAATCGCTGTCCAAGGTCGGATAGCCGGAGCCTATCTGGATGAGCACGCCGTGGCTGCTGCGCGGCGAGATAAAAGCCTCGTAGGAGGTCGGCGACCATTCGGTCTCACCAACGACTCGCACGCCCTGCTCCTTCAGCTCGGCAATCCGGGCTTTGGGATCGTCCACCTGCAAGGTCAGGTGATGGAATCCCTCGCCGCGTTGCTCAAGAAAACGATGGAGGAAGGAACCGTCGCCGAGCGGTTCGAGAAGTTCGAGCGAGAGTCCGTTCAGGTCGAAAACCAGAAGCCGGAAGCCCGCCGCTTCGTTGCGCGCCTCGAACTTGAAGCGCGCGCCCAACGCGCCTTCGAAAAAACGGCGCGCCTTGTCGACGCTTCGTACCGCGATCCCGATATGATCGAGACTGCCGAGTGCTCCGCTCGCCATCGCTGTGCGCCTGCCTGGTGAAATCCCCAGCGCGGTGGTCAGTCCTTTTTGCTCACAGGCATACTCTGGCCGTAGCTGGGGCGCGACTTCATCCGTTGCCACCACGCGGTCAAGTTGAGCAAGTCGCCGGGTACTGCGTAGCCGGCATGCTCGTAGTTCGAGAGCTGCGGGATGAACGAGATGTCGGCAAGGCTGAAGAGTCCAGCGAAGAACTGCCGCCCGGCAAGCGCGCGATCCAGGAACTCGAAGTGCTTGCGCACCTCAGCCGCGCCCTGTTCCATCAGCACCTTGTCACGCTCGGCTTCGGGCTTGCGCAGTTGGTAAAGGATTTTGACCATCGACGGAGCCAGGTAGGCGTCCGCGTAGTCCTCGAACGAACGCGCCCGCGCCCGCATCACCGGATCGCTCGGCAGAAGGGGCGGCTTGGGGAACTTGTCCTCAAGGTACTCGTCGATAATGGTCGAGTCGTGGACCACCACCCCGTCGTCGATAAGCGCCGGCACCTTGGCTAGCGGGTTGATCGCCAGATACTCGGGCTTCTTATGCTCACCCGAGGGCAGGTCGAGCCAGGTTGTCTCCCATTGGAGCCCTTTTTCCAAAAGGGCGATGCGCGTTTTGCGCGCAAACGGTCACGGCTTGTAGTCGAACAGCTTAAGCATCTTCCGACCCTTCCGGCTGGGCGGCGCGCAAGCTACGCCAGCC
>JAJYVB010000090.1 GCA_021792265.1 Deltaproteobacteria bacterium
GGCGCCTTTACTGCTGGCTACCGTCGATATCGGCGTTCTTGCCGGTACCGCCTTCAACGCCGTCGGCGCCAAAAGACTTGAGCGTATAGCTGTTGCCGTCGCTCTGGTAAAAATACGCATGGCCCCACGGGTCCAGTGGTATGCGCTCGACGTAGCCGCCCTCCTCGTAACTGCCCGGAATAGTGCCACTGGTAGGCGCGCTCACGAGCGCCTGCAAGCCCTGGTCCGTGGTCGGATAGGAGCCGTTGTCGAGATAGTAGCGGTCGAGCGCGGTTTTCAACTCGGCGATATCGGCTTGGGCCTTGGTGCGCTTGGCCCGATCGGTGGCACCTCGCAGGCTCTGCACGACGATGGTCGCAAGCAGGCCGAGGATAAGGATGACCACCATGATCTCGATCAGCGTGAATCCTTGCTCGGACCGGCGCCGGGTATTCATCGCGGTCTCCTCTACAGGCGTCATTTCAACGGGCTTCATCGCATGAGCTGGTTGAGCTGGAAGATGGGCATTAGGACCGCCAGCATCATGAAAACGATACCAGCCGCCATCACCAGTGTCATTATGGGTTCCAGGACGGTGGCGATCTGCGCGAGCCAGGTCGCGACCTCGCGCTCGTAAGCGTCGGCGACCCGTTCCAGCATCTGCTCCAGTTCTCCTGAGCGCTCGCCGACGCGGATCATTTCGATGAGCAGCGGCGGAAAGATCTTAGCCTGGGCGAGCGTCTGCGCCATTCCCTGGCCCTCGCGAATGGTTTCTCGGCTGTGCTCGATGGCCTCGGCGAGCAGGCCGTTGTTGACGACGCGCTTGACCGCGTCCAATGCTGGCAGGAGTTGAACGCCGCTGTTGAGCAGCGTCGCAAGCGTGCGCGCGAAACGCGCACAGATTATCCGGATGACCGTCGGCCCGATATAAGGAAGGCGCAGCACCGCACGGTCATAGAGGCGGCGGCCGCCCGCGGTGGACAGCAAAAAACCCCCAGCGGCTACGATGCCGGCCAGGGCGGCCAAAATTACAATCCAGTAGTTGGTCATCAGGTTGGAAAGGCCGATCAGGAGCCGGGTCGCCAACGGCAGCGCGGCCTGGCTCTGGCGGAAGATCGTCGCCACCTGGGGAACGACATAGCTGACCAGAAACGTCATAATTCCCGCACCGACGACCATCATGATAAACGGGTAGGTAAGGGCGCCGCGCACTTTGGCCAGGAACTCGTTCTGGCGTTCGGCGTAATCTGCCAAACGGTCCAGCACCACCTCCAAGGCACCGGCGGTCTCACCGGCCCGCACCATGCCAACATAGAGCGCTGAGAAGACCTGGTCGTGGACCGCGAGCGCGTCAGCCAGCGGCGAACCCTCCCGAACGCGCTCACGCACCTGCGAAAGAATGCGTTTTACGGCTGGACGGTTGCTTTGCTCGGACAGTGTTGCCAGCGCGTCGACGAGCTGGACGCCGGCGCCCAGCAGCGTTCCAAGCTGGCGCGTGAGGAGTGCAAGCTCGATCGCGGGTATCCGGGCGCGCAGAACCGGAAACCAGGAGCGCAGCGAGCGTTCGCGGCGCTCGCGCTCTTCGGAGATCTCAGTGGGGAAAATACCCCGTGTCCGCAGCTTGCTTCGCGCGTTGCGGGCGTTGTCGGCATCGACAACGCCCGCAACGGAGTCGCCGGCGGCCGAAAGCCCTCTATAGGCGTAAACGGGCATCGCGTCGTACCACTCAGACGCGGCGGCCTAGCTCCAAACTGCGACGTTGCAGGTCACTGGCACTTGAGCGCTGCGCACCACTACGAAATGTCCTCCTGGGTGACGCGCAGCAGTTCCTCGACGGTGGTTTCACCCGCCAGCACGCGGTCGGCGCCATCGTTACGCAGTAGCTTCATGCCGCGCGCCACGCAAGCGCGCCGCAGCATCGCGGCGTCTGCCCGCTGCATCACCAAACTTCGCACCTCGTCGTCAACCAGCATCAGCTCCTGGATCGCCGTCCGGCCCCGATAGCCGGTGTTGCGGCATTGCCGGCATCCCTTTGCGGCTGCACGGTAAATGCGGCCGGCGAAACTTCCCAGGTCCATCCCGACGCTCTTCAGCTCAGCGGCGGTCGGCGCGTAGCGCTCGCGGCAATCGGGACATACCCTGCGCACGAGCCGCTGCGCGATTACGGCGAGCACCGACGACGAGACGAGGAACGGCTCGATACCCATATCGACCAGCCGCGTCAGGGCTCCAAAGGAGTCGTTGGTATGCAGCGTCGAGAAGACCAGATGGCCGGTCAGAGCGGCCTGAATGGCGATCTCGGCGGTCTCACTGTCGCGAATCTCGCCGACCATGATAACGTCGGGATCCTGGCGCAGAACCGAGCGGAGACCCGCGGCAAAGGTGAGATCGATTTTGGGGCTTACCTGCATCTGGCCCACGCCGCGAAGCTGGTACTCGATCGGGTCCTCGATAGTGATGATGTTCTTTTCGGGCGAGTTGATTCGGCTCAGGCAGGCGTAAAGCGTGGTGGTTTTGCCCGATCCTGTGGGCCCGGTGACCAGGACAATCCCGTGGCTCTGCCGAATGAGGCGATCGAGTCGGCGCAGGTTATCGCCGGAGAAGCCCAGGCGGTCGAGATTGATATCGATAAGCGCCTGCGCGCGGTCGAGCAGGCGAAGCACGATACGCTCGCCAAAGGCGGTCGGAATCGTCGAGACGCGGATGTCGATGTCGCGTCCCGCTACCTTCAGTCGGATACGGCCGTCCTGCGGCAGCCGCTTCTCCGCGATGTTCAGGCCCGACATGATCTTGATGCGCGACGTAATTGCAGGGTGAAGGCGCTTGGGCGGTGACAAAACGTCGTAGAGCATCCCATCGACCCGAAACCGCACCACCAGCTCGCTCTCGAAAACTTCGATGTGGATGTCGCTCGCGCGATCCTTGACCGCCTGCGACAGCAGCCCGTTGACCAGACGGATTATCGGCGCCGCGTCGTCGGATTCGAGCAGGTCGGTCGGCTCGTTGGCAAGTTCGCTCGCCACCTGGTCAAGGCGATCCTCCTCGAGATCGACGATAAGGTCCTGCGCCGACGTGGTAGCGGCCCGGTCGTAGGCGCGGTTTGTAGCGTCGGCAATAATCTCGGCGGGCGCGACGACCGGCTGAATCGGCGCGCGGAACAGGACATGGAGGTCGTCGAGCGCGTCGTAGTTGGCGGGGTCGGAGACCGCGACTACTACGGCGCCGTCTTCCGCGTGGAGCGGGAGGAGGCCGTTCTTCTTCGCGTAATTGATCGGGACCTTTGAGACCAGGTTTGCGTCAAGCGTATGTTCATCGATGTTGGCTTGGAATGGGATTCGGTACTCCTGGGCCAGCACGCGGGCAAGGCGCTGCGGCTCAAGCGCGCCCATCTCGAGCAGCACTTCGGCCAGGCCCTGACCGGGTTTGCGGCGCTGACGAGCCTTTTCGAGGTCCTGGGGCGAGACCCAGGAACGGTCAAGCAAGATAGACTCGAACGTCTTAAGGGCAGTTGCCATTGAAACCTATCCGGAGGGCATCGGCATCGCCCTTGCGCGCCGAGATAATATCACCAACGTGCGCCACCCCCTCCCCCGGGAAAGCAAGTAGCCATGCTCATTAGATATGAGTAAAGCTGCCTTACGCAAGCGTTTTAGCCATCGGAAATGAGCTGAAAACGCCCTCACGCGCGAGATCCGGCCTGCCTGCTCGATTGGCAGGCGTTTGACCGGCTGCTTGTGGTATAAAACCCTTCCGTCGCCGTCGGCGGTGGCAACTGGAGGGTGCTATGCGAGGCAAGCTTAAGCTGGTGAAGGGTGGGGCGACGCGCCGCGTGCTCGTTTACGGGATGCGCCTGATCGAGACGGGCAGGGTCGCCGCGCTTGACGACGCCAAGGTTAAGCTTGCCGACGGTGAGCAGGCGCGGGTAACTATGCATATCATCGAAGGGACCGACGTGCAGATTCGCCGCCAGCTCCTTCGCAGCATCGACGCCTTCTTTGAGCTGCTGGCCGAACCCGGCCGTTAAAGTTCAACCCGTAACTGGAGGTTTGTTTGCCATGGAACTGAAGTTCATACGGTACGAAAAACGCGGGCATGTCGCCCATATAACGTTCAACCGGCCCGAAGTCATGAACGCCCTCCATCCGCCGTGCCATCCCGAGATGGACCGCATATGGGACGACTTTGTGGCAGACCGCGACCTCTGGGTGGCAATTCTTACCGGGGCCGGCGAACGCGCCTTCAGCGCGGGGAACGACCTCAAATACACTGCCGAGCATCCGGAGCAAAAACATATCACGTCGGAAAGCGGTTTCGCCGGCATAACGTCGCGATTTGACATCGACAAACCCATCATCGCGGCGGTCAACGGCTTCGCTGTCGGCGGCGGTTTCGAGATCGCCCTGGCATGCGACATCATCGTCGCCGCCGACCACGCCCGCTTCGGCCTTCCCGAACCGCGTGTCGGGTTGATAGCTGGAGGTGGCGGGCTCCATCGCCTTCCGCGCCACATCCCCCTGAAGATAGCCATGGGAATGATCCTGACGGGCAAGCAGATCACTGCAGAAGAAGCCCACCGCCTGGGCATCGTCAACGAGGTCGTTCCGATCAAGGAGCTGATGCCGGCAGCCGAACGCTGGGCCGCTGCGATAATGGAGTGCGCTCCGCTCTCAGTAAGGGCCAGCAAGGAGGCAGCGATGGGCGGGCTTGGAATGCCCCTTAAGGAGGCTTTCGACAAAAAGTATCCGGCTATCGCCCGGTTCGCCGATTCCAAGGATCGGATCGAAGGGCCGCTTGCGTTCGCACAAAAGCGAAAGCCCAACTGGAAGGGCGAGTAGCCGGCAGGTAAGGCCGTGGCTAGGCCAGCCTGGGCGGCCAGACCACGGCGAACGCTTCAGATTATCTTGTTGAGCGGGTACTCGATGATCCCGACCGCGCCGGCTGCCAGGAGCTTCGGGAACAGCTCCCGCACCGTCGGTTCGTCGATAACGGTTTCAACGGCGACCCACTGCTTGCCGCCCAGCGCTGGCGACGAGTAGAGCGCCGACACGGTGGGCGCCGTAATCGCGGGTAGAAGCCCAATTACCCGCTGCAGGTTCTCCTGCGCGACGTTCATCTTGATCCCAACGCGGCGCTGCGCGTCGAGCGCGCCTCGGATAAGCACCCCAATTTGCCTGATCTTCGCCTGCTTCCACGGGTCATCCCATGCTTGCGTGCCGGCGGCCAGGATTGGGCTGGAGGTCAGCAGCTCCTCGACGATACGCAGGCCGTTGGCGCGCAGCGAAGAGCCTGTTTCAGTGACCTCGACAATAGCGTCGACCAGGCCGTCGGCGGCTTTGGCTTCGGTGGCGCCCCATGAGAATTCGATCTCGACCTCGACTTTGCGCTCGGCGCAGAGCTTCCGCACGAACGCGACCATCTCGGTGGCGATTCTCTTGCCGGCCAGGTCCTCCAGCCGCCTGACCGGCGAGCTCTCGGGAACAGCCAGCACCCAGCGGGTCGGCGCCAGCGATGTCTTGGAGTAAACCAGGGTTTCCACCTCAACCAGATCGACCCCGTTCTCGACAACCCAGTCTCGGCCGGTTATTCCCGCGTCGAGGGCCCCGTCGGCTATATAGCGTGGCATCTCCTGTGGCCGCAAAAGCCGCCAGCTCAGTGACGGATCGTCCGACGAGGGGCGATAGGAGCGTGTTCCCACGGCGATCCGCCATCCGGCGTTGCGCAGGAGTTCGAGGGTCTGCTTTTCTAGGCTTCCCGTTGGAATGCCAAACTTGAGTATTTTTTCGGGATCTTTCATCAGTGAGTGCGCGAGTGAAGTTAGCGGGTGAAGGGTGTTTGTTCAGCTTTTATGCTTAAGCTGCTCGGGTTTTTTGGCGTGGCCGTAGCCGGGCCCGTACTTGGCCGGGTCGACCTTGCGAGGTTCGGCTATTTCCCAGCCGCCGTTTCGCCAGACCCTAAAGAAGCAGCTTTCGTAACCCTCGGCGCATGCCACGCCGTCGCCGCGTTGTTCCACCGAGAGCAGCATCGTATCGGCGTCGCAGTCAAGCCGAAGCTCGTGGACGACCTGGAAGTTGCCCGATTCCTCGCCCTTGCGCCACAGCCGTTTGCGCGAGCGCGAATAGTAGCAGGCGCGGCCGCTGGCGATCGTCTCCTCAAGCGCCTCGCGGTTCATGTACGCGACCATCAGGACACGCCCCGTTCGAAAGTCCTGGACGATAGCGGGGATGACACCGCCTCCCTTTTCGAAATCTATTTCCCCAAGCGTGAAGCTTTTCATGTAAGTGTTCAGCAGCGGCGAGTCAGCCAAGCTCTTTGACCGCTTCAATCACCGCTTCGGCGTGGCCGTTTACCTTGACTTTCGCAAAGACTTTACGGACGACACCGTCACGCCCGATGACGAAGGTCGTGCGCTCGATTCCCATGAACTCGCGGCCGTAAAGGGTCTTTTTGCGGTAGACGCCGTAAAGCCTGGCGACCTTATAGCCGGGGTCGCTAAGCAGTGGAAAGTTGAGCTGGTTTTTCTCGGTAAACTTGCGATGCGAGTCGGCGGAGTCGCCGCTTATCCCCGCAACGGCGGCGCCCAGCGCCTGAATAGCGCTCAGATGGTCACGAAATGCGCAGGCCTCAGCGGTGCATCCGGGCGTCATATCCTTGGGGTAGAAATACAGGACCAGCGCCCTTGCCTTCGTCAAATCGCCGAGAGTTATCTCTTTGCCGGCGGCGTCGGCAAGCCGAAAATCGGGGGCGTGCTTGCCTTCGAGCGGGTGGGCGGCGTGCCGATGGGTCTTCGAGGGAGTTCTCACTTGCGCTTTGACCGCCTTGGCCTTTGCACCAGCCTTCTGTCGAGCCTTCATTGCTGCGATTTCTCCCGTTGCCTGCGCACGATTATGCCGCAAAGCTCCACGGTGCTCCACCAAGTTGTTCCTTCAGCGGTTAGCGGGTTGACGCCTCGGGACTCGGTATCTAGTATGGCGTTTGGAATTTTCCCACGTCCTGATGGCTGTTTACACCGAGCTCAGCAAAACGCTGCTTGACGAGCTCACCGAAGACTATGGCTTCGGACGGACTCTGCGAGTCTGCGGAATTCGCGAGGGCTCGGTCAACACTAATTATGTACTGGAGACAGCCAAGGGGCGCTTCCTGCTGCGCATCGATGAGGTTAAGAACGAGAACGAGCTGCGGCGTGAGCTCGACCTGCTAAGCTTTTTGCGTAAGCATTCCTTCCCGTGCCCGCAATCGATTCCGGACCGCAGCGGGCGTCTTTACCGCGAATGGGAAGGCAAATGTGTCGCCATCTTTCGCTACCACGAGGGACACGCGCTGGCGGTCGAACGGCTTAAGGACGCTCACCTCGAAGCGATCGGCCGGACACTGGGCAATCTCCACGTACTGGGCAAGGTCTACAAGAAAGGTGTCGAAAACCGTTTCAGCTTCGACCGGATGGTGGCCCTTTACGCCTCCGTGCGCGAGCGGCTGCCCAGCTACTTCCGCAAGGTGCGGCGTACTCTCGACGACGAGACCGACTATCTGACGCGTTTTCTCGAGCGCAAGCTGCCCAAGGGGATAATCCATGGCGACCTGTTTGCCGACAACCTCCTCTTTCGGGGTGATCGCCTGAGCACGGTGCTCGACTTCGAGGCGGCCTGCCGCGGTAAATTCATCTATGACATTGCTACGGCTGTCAACGCGCTCTGTTTCGTTGATGACCACTATTCTTTAGAGCGTTTTCGCCAGCTAATGAATGGCTACGAAGCCGTGCGGACGTTGTCGCTAGCCGAATGGGACGCTTTCCCGAACGAACTGCGCTACTCGTCGCTGCGCTTTACGGTTACGCGGTTGCAGGATTTTCTTCTCCGCCAGATAGACGGCAACCGCCGCGTTGAGAAAGACTTCGGCGAATTTCTAGGGCGGCTCCAGATTCTGCGCCGAGAGAAAGACGGCGGTATGGAAGACCTGCTGATGGCGATGGCTACCGGGTACGACTACCGGCGCTATCAGAAGGTAAGGGCCGGCGAACGGGTGTCTACCTAGGCGCATGACTCGTCCTTTACGATTCCGCCCGACATCGGGATGGTCGCCACTGAACGCGGCTTGATCGGAGCCCGCGGCGCACCTGCCTGGTGCTGCTCGTGACGCCGTTCAGCGTCCCCGGACAGGGCGCTGCCGGGTTGTGGCTCGAGGTCTCGCCGCCTCGCGGTGTAGACGCCGAACCTCTGCTTTCACGGCTTGCCGCCGTGCGCGGCAAGGTCCAGGCCGTGAATTTGACCGACAACGCCTTAGGGCGGGTCAAGATGTCGCCACTCGTCTTCGGTGGCATGGTCAGGACGCGCCTTGGATTGGGCGTGGTCATCAACGTTTCGTGCCGCGACCGCAACCGCCTAGCGCTGCAGTCGGACTTGCTGGGGGCTGGCGCGCTGCCGGTTGACGGGATCGTGGCTCTTGGCGGCGACAGGCTTCCTCCCGAATCGGGTGTCACGAGCGTGCGCGACCTTAACGTGTTGTCGTTGCTGCGCATGGTCGGAAGGCTCAACCGCGGAGACACCGGCGAAGGCAAGCCAGCGCTCAAGACGCTGCCTGCGCTCCTTGCCGGAGTTGTCGCAAATCCCAACCGGGTGCCGCTCGAACCCGAACTCGACCTTCTACGGCGCAAGGCTGAAGCCGGAGCGCAATTCGTACTGACCCAGCCGGTTTTCGACGCGGAGGTCGGCCGCCGCTTTGCCGCGGCCGCCCGCTCGCTCAGCCTCAAGGTCGTGCTCGGCATCCTGCCGATCAAACATGAAACGATGGCGAGCTACATTAAAAAGCAGGTGCAGGATCTTGCGGCGGCGCGGCGGCATTTCGATCGCTTTTCGGGGCTGGATGAGGGCCGGGCGCGCGAGCTTTCGATTCGGCTCGGCCTGGACCTGATGGCGGCCTTGGCCCCGGAAGTCGCGTGCTTTACCATCATGAGCGGTGGAGGGCCGTCGCTCGCCATTGAACTGGTTATCGAGCGATGCCGCCAGCAGGCAGCTCAGCGGAGCTAAATTCGCGGTGCAAGGATGCCGTCATGGATGAGGATCGGAAAGACGCAGAGGCGGCTGTCAGAACTCTGCTGCGTCATATCGGCGAGGAGCCGGAGCGCGAAGGGCTCGCTCTGACTCCCGCGCGGGTCGTCGATACCTTCAAATTTCTGACTCAGGGCTATGGTCAAGATCCCCGGCAGGTAATCAACGGAGCGATTTTCGCCGAGGAGAACTATCAGGAAATGATCCTGTGCCGGGACCTCGACTTTTACTCGCTCTGCGAGCACCACCTTCTGCCTTTCATGGGGAAGGCGCACGTCGCTTACCTGCCAAATCGCCGCATCCTTGGCCTTTCCAAGGTCGCCCGCCTGGTTGAGATCTACGCCCGGCGTCTCCAGGTTCAGGAACGGATGACGACCAGCATTGCCCAGACGCTCATGGACGAGATCGAGCCGCTGGGGGTCGCCGTCGTACTTGAGGCCGAGCATTTGTGCATGCGGATGCGCGGCGTGGAAAAACAGAACTCCTGGGTTACGACCTCCGCTATGCTGGGAGCGTTCCGCACCAATGCGGAAACGCGACAGGAGTTCATGAACCTGATCCGTCGCGCGCACGGCCAGCTCTGAGTCCCAGGTTGGCGCGGACACTATGCGTAAGATGGCGAGGACTGTGGTCCGCAACACGGAGCCCGTGTCTGGTCGAGAAGCTATGGCGACGACTACGCCCGGCCGCCACGCTGCTGGCGAGCCGCAAATGCAGGCTGCCGGCCCGGAGGCGTTAGCATTTCTTGCCGAGCGCGCACTGCGCTACGTGCGTCCAGGACAGGTGCTCGGCTTGGGGACAGGGCGTGCTGCGGCTGCCTTTATCCGCGCGCTCGGGGCAAGCCGCCTCAAGGTGAAAGGCATCCCGACGTCGGAGGCCACTGCTGAACTGGCTCGCTCGGTCGGAATCGAACTTGGCGAACTGGACGGCACTCATGCCATCGACATCGATTTCGACGGCGCGGACGAAGTGGACCCCGATCTCAACCTCTTGAAGGGGCGCGGCGGTGCACTTGTGCGCGAAAAAGTGATCGCCGCTGCCGCCCGGCGCAGGGTGATCCTGGTGGGCGCCGAAAAACTCGTTGGGCGGCTTGGCGAGCGCTGCAGCCTTCCCGTCGAGGTGATTCCTTTCGCTGCGGCGTTCGTGCAGGAGGAGCTTGACGAGCACGGGATCCGGGCGACAATCCGCATGAGCGAGAACGGACGCAGATTTCGGTCCGACAACGGCAACTGCATCCTGGATTGCGAGGTCGGCCCGATCGCCGACGCTCATCGCCTTGAGCACGAAATTCACACGCTTCCCGGCGTGGTGGGAACGGGCCTCTTCCTGGGCATGGCGGATCTGGCGATGGTTGTCACCCCCGAACTTAGGGTGAAGCTTTTGACGCGCAAGCGTGGCAATCGCAGCGCGAAGCCGCGGCGCGTGCTCTCCTGACGCTCGCTGGGTGGAAGTGCACGCTGGTGCGAAGCCAGCTACAAACGATTTATCGGGCTGCAATCCTAAGCGTCGAACCGTCAAAACTCGTTGCGAAAGCGCTTTCCGGCGAGTCTCGCGGGGCTGAACGGGTTCCCGACACAATCGGACGCGCGCACCGGATTTATTTCGTTGCGGTGGGCAAGGCAGCGCGCGCAATGGGCGCCGAAGTAGCTCTGCGATGCGGGCGCAAGCTTGAGGCGGGGCTCGTCGTTGTGCCGAAGGGCTCCGTCGATGGCGCGGCCGAGGATGGCGACGGCAAAGCATTTGGCCGCGTTTTTGCCGGACAACTTGATGGCGAGACTTCGGCGAAGGTGAAGCTTGTCGAAGCGGCGCACCCTCTGCCCGACGCGTCCTCGGTGACCGCTGCCCGCGCAGCCCTGAGGGTCGCCGGAAGGTGTGGGCGCGGCGACTTGCTCGTTGTCGCATTGAGCGGCGGTGCATCCG
>JAJYVB010000091.1 GCA_021792265.1 Deltaproteobacteria bacterium
GCCAGGGTTTTTCCAACGGCGTTGGCATGGCGATCGCGAACAAGCATCTGGCCGCGCGCTTCTCCCGCGAGGGCTACGACCTCTTCGAGCGGCGCGTCTTCGCCATCGTTAGCGATGGGGACCTAATGGAGGGGATCTCGAGCGAGGCGGCCTCGCTGGCGGGGCATCTTGGCCTCGGCAACATTGTCTACCTGTACGACGATAATCACGTTACCATCGACGGCCACACCGATATCACTTACTCGGAAGACGTTTGCCTGCGCTTTCAGGCCTACGGCTGGCACACGCAGGCCGTCGAAGACGCCAACGATTTGAACGGTTTGTCGCGTGCGATCGAAGCCGCTTGCGCCGAGACCGGGCGCCCGTCGCTGATTCGCGTACGCAGTCATATCGGTTACGGCAGTCCCCATCGCCAGGACTCGCCCGAGGCTCACGGCAAACCGCTTGGCGCCGAAGAGGTGGCGCTCACCAAGCGTAACTACGGATGGCCGGCTGAGCCGCCGTTCTACGTTCCTGAAGAAGCGCTGGCCGAGCTGCGCCGCTGCGTTGCGCGGGGCACCGATCTCGAGGCGGACTGGAGCCGGCGCTTTGCGGACTACGCGCGGCAGTTTCCGGAAGCCGCGGCTGAATTTAAAGCGATGCTTGAAGGTGGGCTGCGGGCGGGCTGGGACTCGGAACTGCCTGTCTTCGGCCCGGACCAGCCGCTGGCCACGCGCGAGTCGGCTGCCCGCGCCCAGGCAGCGATTACCAGTCGCGTCTGGAACGTGTTTGGAGGGGCAGCGGACTTAAACGAATCGACCTTTACCGACGTGAAAGACGGCGGCGATTTTTCGCGTGACAACTACGGTGGCCGCAACCTGCATTTCGGCATCCGGGAGCACGCAATGTGCGGCATCCTGAACGGGATCGCGCTTCATGGCGGGTTCATCCCGTACGGTTCGAGCTTCCTGGTTTTCACCGACTACTGCCGGGCGTCGATTCGGCTGGCAGCCCTGATGGAGCTGCATGTCGTCTATGTCTTCACCCACGATTCGATAGGGCTTGGCGAGGACGGCCCCACTCATCAGCCGGTCGAGCATCTGACGAGCCTGCGGGCGATTCCCGGCCTCACCGTGATTCGTCCGGCCGATGCCAACGAGGCGGCCGAGGCGTGGCGGGTGGCGATGACTCATAGCAAGGGGCCGGTCCTGCTCGCGCTGTCGCGCCAGAAGCTCGCAACGATGGACCGCCGGGTGCTGGCGCCGGCCGCGGGACTTGCACGCGGCGCTTACGTGCTGGCGGAAACGGCAGATCGCAGTCCGGAGATTATCGTGATGGCCAGCGGATCGGAAGTGGAGCTGGCGCTTAAGGCAAAACCTGAACTTGAAAAGCGCGGCCATGCGGTTCGGGTGGTCAGCATGCCGAGTTTCGAGCTTTTCCAGAAGCAGGACCTTTCCTATCGCAGCGCCGTGCTGACGCCCTCGGTCCGGCGACGGCTTGCTATCGAGGCAGCCGTACCGCTTTCATGGTACCAGTGGGTGGGTCTGGACGGCGACGTCATCGGCATGACCACCTTCGGCGCATCGGCGCCCTACCAGGAGCTGATGAAGCATTTCGGCTTCACTGTCGAGAACGTGGTCGCGCGTGCGATGAAACTGCTGAATAGTTGATGTCTGTGCCAGGCGCAACGATGGGTTCGTGCGCGCGTATCTTGTTTCTTAACGGGGCCGCGACCCGAAATCGCGGCGTTGTCCGGCAAGTAGGCGCGCGAGCGGGCAAACGTGGAACTGCGGCCGCGTCGATTTTTCGCGCGTTTTGTACCCGCCGTGAGACATGGTGTTGAGTAACGCTCGGACGCGGGAAGCTGTGGCTAGGCGACGCTCGGCGTCGCGATGGTTTCGGAGAGGTGAAATGCTATGAACGGTTCCGTTAATCCGCTTCGCCAGTTGGAGGCGTTAGGTCAGAGTATCTGGCTCGACTACATCCGACGCCGGCTACTCTCTTCGCCGGAATTCCGCAAACTCATCGAGGAAGACGGCCTTAAAGGCATGACCTCGAATCCGACCATCTTCGAGAAGGCAATAGAAGGTTCCGACGACTACGACGGGCAGCTTCGCGGCCTCGCACTTGCCGGCGAGAGCGTCGAGAAAACCTACGAGGAACTTACCCTGGAAGACATTCGCTCGGCGGCGGACGCGCTTAGGCCGCTCTACGACGCCAGCGGCGGCCGCCATGGCTTCGTTTCGTACGAGGTGTCGCCGCTTCTGGCCAACGACACGGCTGGCACCGTGGCCGCTGGGCGCCGCTACTTCTCAGAGCTGGGCCGGCCCAACGTACTGATCAAGGTTCCCGCTACGGCGGCCGGGCTTCCCGCGATCACCGAACTCATCGCGGAGGGCGTGAACGTAAACGTCACGCTGATGTTCTCGTTGCGCCATTACCAGGACGTAGCAGAAGCCTATATCCGGGGGCTGGAACGGCGGGCCGGCAATGGCGGCGCGCTCGAACGCGTTGCCTCAGTTGCAAGCGTCTTCGTCAGCCGGGTGGACACGCTGGTCGACAAGCGGCTTCAGGAGCGGCTTAAGGCTCCAGCGGACGAAGGGATTGCGGCGTTGCTGGGCAAGGCGGCGGTTGCCAACGCCAAGATCATCTACCAGAGCTTCAAGGAGATTTTCTCCGGGCCGCGATTCAAGGCACTTGCGGCTAAGGGCGCGCGTCCCCAGTTGCCGCTTTGGGCCTCGACCGGAACCAAAAATCACGCCTATAGCGACGTCAAGTACGTCGAGGAACTTATCGGGTCCGACACGATCAACACCATGCCGCCGGCGACGATGGACGCTTTTCGCAGCCATGGAAAGGCGCGGCTTGCGCTGGGGGAAAACGTCGAGGAAGCGCGCGAAGTTGTCGCCCGGCTCGCGGCGGCCGGGATCGACCTGAACGCAGTTGGCGAAGAGTTGCAGGTGGAGGGGGTGCGCCTGTTTGCCGATTCGTTCCGCGAACTGGAGGGAGCAATAGCCAAACGAAGCGCTGAGGTGCGCGCTGACGGCGAGGATCGCCAGCGCGTAAGCGCTCCGGCTTACCGGGGTCAGATCGAGGCGACGCTGAAGAAGCTCGAAGCCGAGCAATTCGTGAGCCGCCTGTGGCGCAAAGATCCAACGCTCTGGAAGCGCGAACCAGAGCATCAGCGGATAATCGCCAACGCGCTCGGATGGCTCGGCGTGGCGGAGCTGATGGCCGAGAGGGCGGATGACCTCGCCCGGTTTGCAAACGACGTCCGCGCGGCGGGCTTTCGCGACGCAGTGGTGTTGGGGATGGGAGGGTCCAGCCTCTGCCCCGAGCTTTTTGCGCGTACGTTCGCGAGCCAAAGCGGCTATCCGCGTCTGACCGTGCTCGACTCCACTGTGCCCGATACGATTGCGCGCCTGCAGGCGCGCATCGACCCGCGTACCACGCTGTTCATCGTCTCAACCAAGTCGGGCGGCACGGTCGAGACGCTTTCGTTTTACCGCTATTTTTACGAACAGGTGCGCGCCGTTCTTGGCGAGTCGGCGGGCCGGAACTTCGTTGCGATAACCGATGCGGGGACCAGCCTCGAGGCGATCGCCCGCGAGAGAAACTTCCGCCACGCTTTTCTGAACCCGCACGACATCGGGGGCCGCTACTCCGCGCTTTCCTACTTCGGACTGGTGCCGGCCGCGCTGATGGGGATGGACCTTCACGCCTTGCTGGGTGCGGCAGCACGAATGGCACAGGCGTGCGCCTCCTGCGTCGGTGCCGAAGCCAATCCGGCGGTGAAGCTTGGTGCCGTTTTGGCGGCGCTCAAGCAGGCCGGCCGCGACAAGGTGACTTTCATCGTCTCGCCGCCGATCGCGGCATTCGGGCTCTGGGTCGAGCAGCTCATCGCCGAGAGCACGGGCAAGGAAGGAACTGGCCTGGTCCCGGTGGTAGGTGAGCCCGTGGGTGCCCGCGAAAGTTACGGTGCTGACCGGCTGTTCGTTTACCTTCGACTTGGCACAGGAGCGGATGCGGAACAGGATCGGGCTGTCGAAGCGTTGGAAGCGGCAGGAACGCCGGTTGTGCAGGTCGCTGTTGAGGCGCTCACCGATCTCGGCCAGGAGTTCATGCGCTGGGAGATTGCGACAGCGACGGCGGGTGCACTTCTGGGTATCGACGCCTTCGATCAGCCCAACGTTCAGGAGAGCAAGGACAATACGGGGCGGCTTTTGCATGAGTTCGAAAGCTCGGGGAAGTTGTCGAGCCCGTCTCCTGCAGCGCGTGACGGTCAAGTAGCGCTTTACCTCGCGCCTGGGACGGCGAAAACGCTCAGTGGAACGGGCGATTTCGCAGGAACTTTGGGCCGCTTCCTTGCGCTCGGCAGACCCGGCGATTACGTTGCCGTGATGGCTTACGTTGGCGAGAGTTCCGAGATCGAGCGCGAGATCGCGGCGCTGCGCGTCCTCGTTCGCGACCGTTTGAAGCTGGCGACCACCTTCGGTTACGGTCCGCGATTTCTTCATTCGACCGGGCAGCTTCACAAAGGCGGACCGAATAGCGGCCTCTTCATTCAAATCACCCAGGAACATGACAAGCCGCTCCCCATCCCGGACGAAAAGTACGGTTTTGCCTTGCTCAACACGGCGCAGCACCTGGGCGACTTCCAGTCGCTCGCTGCTCACGGGCGCCGTGTCGTCAGATTGGATCTGGGCCGCGACCCGCTCGGCAGTTTGCGCAAGCTGAGGGAAGCGATGGATCGCGCCCTTGGCCAAGCGGCCTGACGCTTTAAGCAGCAATCCGGCGCGTGTCACAGATCGGCGCGCGCTCGACTATCCATGTGATGCAAACGAAACATGCCGCAACCCAGCATAGTAATCCTCGATACCCCCGAAGCGGTTCACGTTCGCGCCGCTGAGGAGATCGCCCATTGGGCTGGCGATGCCATCTGTACTCACGGCGAATTCACCCTGTGTTTAGCTGGAGGTTCGACGCCCGCACCGGCGTACGAGCTTCTCGCCACCCGCTTCCGGCTCAGCATCGACTGGAGGGACGTGCAATTCTTCTGGGGAGACGAACGCTGCGTCGGTCCTGACGATCCTGCCAGCAACTTCGCGATGGCCAGACGTACAATGCTGGAGCCGCTTGCGATCAGGCCAGCGCAGATTCACCGGATTCATGGCGAAGAGCGGCCGGATGCTGCGGCTGAGGCGTACGAGGGCGAGCTTCGGCGCGTCTTTTCGCTCGAGCCCGGCGAGGTACCGGCCTTTGACCTCATGTTGCTGGGCCTCGGGCAGAACGCACATATCGCTTCGCTTTTCCCGTCAAGCGCGGCTCTGCGCGAAGAACGCCGGCTCGCGCTCGCGGTCGAGGTGGATGACCGCCTTGCGCGTCGCATTACAATCACACCTCCGGTCATCAACCGCGCCGCCCATGTGATCCTCATGGTTTGCGGCGAGGGCAAAGCCCGGGCGGTGCATGACGTACTCGAAGGGCCGCGAGAGCCTGACCGCGTACCCGCTCAGATTGTAGCGCCGTCTGAGGGCGACGTGCTCTGGCTCCTGGACCGCGCGGCCGCAAGCGGGCTACGCAGCTCCACGGCACCGGGAGGCTCCGATGGTTAGTGTCTGGGCGGGCTCTTTGCGAGTAGCGCCAGGATTGCTTTGATATCGCGAGTTCACCCTGCGAGGATGCTTCGGTGATTCGCTTCACGCTTCGTCATCTAACCACGATCGCCATATTGGCCGTCATCTGTTGGTGGGGACTTTTTTACGTGCCCGGAACTCCCTCTTACGCGATCGTTAAGCTCAAACTGGCGGTCGACGGCCGCGATGGCAACGCGGCGGTGGGCTACGTGGACTTTCGCCAACTCGTGCGCAATGCCGGCTATGAGTACGTTAAACGCAAGGAGGCCGGCGGTTCGGTCCTGGGCGAGATGGTGGGCGATACCGCGGTCACCGCCTTATCGGGGCCCGTTGCTGCGCTTGCTCGGTCCTGGGCGGAGCGTCAAGTCAGCAACGGGGCGCGTGATGTGCAGATCCCTGGCTTGGCTCTGGCGGGTGCCATCCTCATGCTGCAACGCGATGGCCGTACGGCGCATACGGAGTTTCGCGATAACCGGGGCCGCATGTGGAGTATTCGTCTGTCGCAGGAGGACGGGCGCTGGAGGATTGTCGAGGTGAAGGGAATCCGGCGGCTGCTTGCAGGCCTGGGACCGGCCGATTCCCAATTGCAGGCGACCCCGGGTTTGTCCCGAGGCAGATAGCGGTGCGGCGCACGCGCCGCAAAGCCTCATGAGAGCGTTACGGGTCGGCGCACTCGCAATTTTAATACTCGGGCTTGCCGGCGGCGCTGTCGTTTGGTTTAGCTGGCACAATCAGCAGAAACTTGTTGGGCTGGTCCTGGGGATGATCCGCGAGCAAACGGGCTTCGCGATCGTTCCCGAGCGCAGTTGGCTGTCCTTCGACACCCATCTTGTCGTGGTTCTGGAGCGTCCTACTATCAGCCTGAACGGCCGCCGCTTGGCGACTTTGAAACAGGTTCGCGCCGAGATTTCCTACCAGAAATTGCTGGGAAGCTACGGCTTGCCGCTGTATTCGCTCGAATTGGTAGAAGCAAGGGCGGTGATTCCTCCGTCTTCTTCAGCTTCCTTGCCGTCGCTGGCCGGCCTGCTCGGGCTGCTGGGACCTGGCGCGGCCAGTTCGCTCCAGAAGGAGGCCGCGCGGTTCGGACGCGTCACGCAGCAGCTTTGGATCGAGGACGCCGAGGTGGCGGATTCCGCCGGTCCTTTCCTGCAGAAAATCCATCTCTCCGTTCAACAATCCGGCTTTTTCTCACACCAACTGGTTGCGCGGGCGAGCGCAGAAGTTCGGTTGCCGCCGCGTTCGTGGGTTCCGCTTTTTGTCCAGGCGAAGCTTAGGTTAAGAAGGCCGCTTTCCGCGGCGCCGCCTTTTTCCATGAACGCCCAGTTGAGTCAGGTGCCGCTCCGTCTCGTTGGGCGGAACCTCGCTTTCAAAGGGCTCGCAAAAGCATCAGCCGGATGCCAGCTCGCCGCTGATGGAGCGCTCAGTGCGCGCTCCAATACCAGTCTCTCAAGAGTCGAGATTGAACGTGCGGGCGGTCCCAGGCCGGCGGTCCTGCCCGGCACCTGGGACCTCAACACCCGGGTTGCGGCATCTCCCCAGCAGGTTGAACTGCAGTCCGCCGAGCTCTCACTCGATGGCACGCAGTACGTCACGGCAAACGGTTCGTTAAGCCGGCCTTTTGACGCGAGCGCTGCCCTCAAGCTTGAGGCTTCGACAGCGCCGGTAGCCCTGCTAGCCCTTCGCAATGTGGCTTCAGAGCTGGGGCTGCTTAACGCCGCCCAGGCAAAGATGCTGGAGCGGGTGAGATCGGGCACGGTGAGTATCCATGGGGCGGTTCTGGACACCGACCTGAGCGGCCTGCTCAGCCGGCCGGTTTCAGTGCTGCGCCGCGGACTGCGGCTTGAAGGCGAGTTCAAGAGCGTAGGGTTTTCGCCGCCACCGCCCTGGGCATCGGGGCAGGCGAAGGTAACAGACGTCGCTGCCACTCTGGAAGGAGAGAGCTTGCGGCTGCGCCAGGGCAGCGCAGAGTTCGCCGGTGCCAAGGTCGAGCGGTTAACCGCGACTTTTGACCTGTCGCAGCTTCCGAACGCGGTATCGTACAAGCTGTCGGCCGCGGGCGTGGTCGACGTTGGCAAATTCTATAGCGTGGCAGTGCCAAGCCTACCCAAACCAATGGTCGCCCGGTTGGACGGGCTCGGCGGTTACAGCCGATTCGACTTAAACGCCTCGGGGATGTTTTCGTCGTCTGGGTGGCAGGCGCCGCGTGACTACCTTGTCGTCTTGGCACCTCGCAACGTAGAGGTCGATGCCAAGGGTGCACCGCGTCCTTTGCTTTTCACGTCCGGAACTCTTGCAGTCGACGCGCGCGGGTTCAAATTCGACAGCTTGGTCACCGAGGTCGCCAGCAAAGACGGCGTTGCTGACCCGGACGCGGGCAGCGCCGTTGTACGCGGTAGCGTCGAGCCGGAACGGTCCGGATTGCGTTTTAATAAGCTGGCCGTAGACGTGCACCAGGTCAGCGCCGCGCGATGGCTCCCGCTGGTGGTTTCTCCAGAGGACTTGTCGATCGACGGTTCGGTGGGCGGCACGGTGCAGTTGAACGGGACGGCGGCACCGGCCTCGAAGCTGCAGGTTTCCGGACACCTTACGTTGGGGCGTGCGCAAATCAAGGCCGCTTTTCTGCGTGTTCCGCTGGCGGTCGATTCTGTGTCGATCGTCGTAAGCGGGCGGCACGCGCGCGCGTCGATTCCGGCTGCCAACCTCAACGGAGATCCGCTTCGGCTCTACCTCGCGATTAACGACCTGCGCCATCCCGCCCTGCGCATAGACGGCGACGCACAGAGGCTCGACCTCACGAGTTTCAAGTTTTTTCGGGCGCCGTGGACCCCTGCGACACCCAGCAGACCCGTACCAATACCCATCTACGGACACGCCCGTGTGCAAACGGCACTGGTGGGCACCCTGATACTGGACAGGGCGAGCGCCGACTACCGCTATGATCACGGCGACTGGAACATAAGCAACCTGACGGCCGGCGCCGCCGGCGGTCATCTCGAGGTCAATATTCGCGGACGCCAGCGCGACGACTGGATCCATATCCAGGGTCAGGGGAGCGGACTTCGAGCGGGAACGCTCTTTTTGATGAGCAGCGGTCCGGAAAGCCAGCCTCCTCTGGTGGGAACCCTTGATGCCGCCGCCAATGTCTGGGCCGATACCGACGCCGACTTTTTCCAGACCCTTGCAGGCAAGGTAGCCGCCGTCCTGAAGAACGGCCGCCTGAACCGCCTGACTGTGCTCTCGCAAATCCTGTCGCTCATCGACTTGAAGACCTGGCTGTCGGCGCGGGTTCCCGACCCCCGTGTTCACGGACTCCCCTTCGATACGCTAAGCGGCACCGCTGCCGGAAGCGGCGGCAACTTCCATACAGACAACACTCGCCTGCAAGGCCCCGTAATGCATCTCAGTGCCGAGGGCGACATAAGCCCGGGCGCTCAAACCATGAATCTGGACGTCGAGGCGGTGCCTTTCAACGGCGTGAGCTGGCTGGTCAGCTTGATTCCTTTGGTGGGTGAAAATGTTTCCGCCGGAAGCCGGAACCTGTTTGCCGCGTACTTGAAGGTTCGAGGGCCGCTGTCCAACCCGAGCGTGACGCCGATGCCTATCACGTCGGTAGCCAAATTCGTAACGAAGGTAATTGCGCTGCCGATCAACATAATCTCCCCGGATACGGTGCGATGACGCCGCCGCGGCCTGCCGCAGCGCGGAGAGCCGCGGCTCCGGCGTTGGTTGTTTTTTGCCGCGAGCCGGTTCCTGGCCAGGTGAAAACCCGGCTGCAGGCGCGCCTGGGAGCAAGCGCTGCGGCGGCTCTTGCGCATAGTTTCATTCTGGACGCTCTTGAACGCGCCCGGCGCGTCGGTGACGGCAGGCTGGTGATCGCAGCCGGATGTTGCGGCGATGCGCGCCGAAGCCGCTACTTCCTCAGGCTAGCGCGCGGATTTGGTGCCTTGCTTATCGACCAGGGTGGCGGCGGGTTGGGCGCACGGATGGCGCGCGCCCTTGCGCCCTTTGCGGCAGAGGGTGCCGTCCTTATGGGTACCGACACACCGTCACTGCCGCCCGCACTGCTCGAACGCAGTCTCTCGCTAATCGCGCAGGTTGAGACTGTCGTGGCGCCAAGCCTCGACGGCGGTTACTACTTAATCGGAGTGCGCCGCCAACTGCCGGACATCTTCAGCGGGATCGGATGGGGAAGGGCGCGGGTGCTGGCTCAAACCGTTGCTCGCTTGAAACAACTCGGCGTGAGCTACGCCATGGGACCGGCATGGTACGATATCGATCGATGGAGCGACCTGGCGCTGCTGGTGGCACATCTCCGGATGCTAGGCGCGTCGCAACCAAACCCCGCAAAGTTAGAGGTGCCATGCCAGCACACGCTCGCGACCCTCAAGCGACTTGGACTCATGGGTCAGGCCCGCTAGATTTGGGTGGCGCAATGGCGGAGCCAAAGTAAGTTTTGGGGCATCACTATTGCGGGCGATGGCTAACAGCAAAGCAAAGCCCCGGGCGGCGGATGCCGCGCTCATCCTGGTCACTGTTGGCAGCGAAGAACAGGCGAGCGCTATTGGGCGCACGTTGGTCGACGAGGGGCTTGCCGCATGCGTTAACGTGATAGGTCCGATCCAATCGATCTACCGCTGGCAGGCGGCGGTTCAGGAAGAGCGCGAGTATTTGCTCTTGATAAAGGCGCGGGAGCCCGATTTCTCCGCGATCGAGCGCCGGGTGCGCGAGCTTCATACCTATGAATTGCCCGAGGTGATGGGGTTGCGTTTTGACCGCGGGTCGCGCCCGTACCTTGAGTGGGTGCTTGCGTCCACGGGGACAGCGTGGCGGTCGAAGCGCTTCGGTCAAGCGTTGTCCAGGCGGAGTTTAAAGCGTGCGCGAAACGGCTGAGTCGGCTCTGCGCAGGCGCCGTAACGGTCCGGGGATAACCAGTGACAGGCCGCGTTTTCGCGCTGCGATCGAGCGGATGCGGCCGTACGTTCCGGGCGAGCAGCCGGCTCCTGGCGAACGGCTTATAAAGCTCAACACCAACGAGAATCCTTATCCGCCGGCGCCCGAGGTGCGGCGGGCGCTCAGGCGGGCTGCCGTCGCTCCGCTCGGGCTATACCCGGCGCCGCGTGCGACCGAATTTATCTCTGAGGCTTCGCGCCTGTACGGCTTCAAGCGCGAAATGATCCTGGCCGGTAACGGTTCCGACGAGCTGCTTGGAATGATCTTTCGGGCGGTTCTGGGCTCGGGCGATCGGGTTGCCTATCCGGTACCAACTTACTCGCTCTACGATACGCTGGCTGCTATCCAGCAGGCACGAGTGGCGGCGCTTCC
>JAJYVB010000092.1 GCA_021792265.1 Deltaproteobacteria bacterium
TCGTCGATCGCGACGGCGGAGATCTACGATCCGGCGGCAAACCATTTCACGGCCACCGCCGGTCCCATGACGGTATCGCGTGCCGGCGCCTCGGGGGTGCTGCTGAGCAACGGCGACGTGCTCATAGTTGGCGGGGCGAGCGGCACTATCGGCGGCGCGAGCGACACGGCGGGGCTGTTACTGGTGTTCGACAGCGACGTGCATGGCGGGATGCTCAATTCAGGCGAGCTCTTCGACCCCGGTTCGGGCACCTTTTCACCCGCCGGGCCGCTCGTCGAAGAACGCGCTCTCTCCAACGTCATCCTGGTGCAGCACGGCACTGTCAGCGGTTCTCCCACGCCGACCGCGACAGCAACGGCGACCGCATCCGCAAGTCCGTCAGCAACCCCGACCGCGACGGCCACCCAAACGGTCACGCCCACCGCTACTCCGACCGCGACTGCGGCAGCCGAACTGTTTTTCGCGCCGAAGGTGGTCAATTTCCCACCGCAGATAGTCCTTGGCACTCAGGGAAACACCAGCAAGCCGAGAACCCTGAAGCTCTTCAACCCGAAGAACCGGAAACAGAACGTGTCCATCGATATCGCGAGCATCACTAGCGACGATCCCGAGTTCAAGCCCTCGGATAGCTGCGTCGGGACCCTCGCGGCGGGTGCGAGTTGTCCGGTGTCGATCACGTTTACGCCCGATGCCGCCGGCAAGCGAACCGGACATCTCGACGTGACCAGCAACGCAACCAATCCGAGCATCAGCGTAACGCTGAGGGGCTCCGGCACGCCGGGCGTGCTCACAATCAAGCCGAAGTCGGTCAATTTCGGCAGGTCGCCGGTTGGCACTCCGGTCACCGAGCCGCTGACGCTGGTGAACGACAATCCGGTGCCGATGGGCATCGGGACGATCAGCAGCAGCAACGCACAATTTACTTGGTCCGGATGCGCCAACAGCCCAATCGCTGCGAAGGGTACGTGTCCCATGACGCTGATGTTCACACCTTCAAGCAAAGGCAGGCAGGCCGCCACGCTTACGATCGACAACGACGGGAAGAAAAATCCTACGGTAAGGCTGATTGGTGTAGGCATAGTAGGGCGCTGAAGGCGGCCGAGAACCCGACGGCGCCAAGCCGGTAGCAGCAGTTCGAAGTTTGTGCGCTTCCGAAGCCGCCGTGGCGCGGTTGGCGGTTGTGCGCTCGACCGGCGCGTTGAGCAGCCGGTACCGCCTCAGCCGAACATCTCTTTGAGCTTGTCGACGAAGCCCTTGGCCAGCGGATGGTTCGCGTCTTCACCCGTGGCGCGCGCGAACTCTTCGAGGATCTCACGTTGGGCAGCAGCAACCTGCGCCCCCTGGCCTGTGAGGGCGCGGGTCAAGCGCCGCTCGCCCTCACGCCGCGGGCTGCGAGAAACCGGTGCTGCCCAAGATCGAGCGCCAGCGGCTGGGGGCAGGAAGTTGATTCTTCGCGCCACTCAACCTTGGCTAAGCCCCGAGCCGTGCGATCTGTTGGGAGAAAGAGCCGTCAACCGTTCCAATCCCCTGCTCGGCAAGGGCACGCCGCAACGGAACATCGAGCGCCGATGCGACGGTCGCCGGTCAGCTCCGGCTAGTCACAAGCTAGCGTAGTCCAGGCGGGGAGCGCAGGCCAGCCTCTGGAACTCCACGGCGGGTGGGTCAGTTGGCGTCGCCTGCTACAAAAGCAGGTCAATTTTCAGCCGGCGTTGACATCTAAGGCCGGCGAAGCGACGGGACTTGGAGGCTTTGCCAGCAGACCCAAGCGCCCGTGAGGTACACGCCCCAAAACTTGCGCGGCGGGGCGCATTTGTCCTATGGTCTCCTGACGGGAAGAACTCAAAAGGCGTATTCCTGCCTATAGTTAGCATGTTCTTTATCAGGTGGGTTTGAGGTGCCATTAATAGGCCCCAGGTCGAGGAGGAGGAGGAGGAGATACAGATGCGCACGCTAGCAAGAGTTGGGTTGATTTGGGTTTTTCTTAGCGCTTCGGTTTTGAACGGTTGTGCTACTATCTTCAGCAGCGGGCCCCAAACATTGAACATAACGTCTGACCCTTCCGGAGCGACTTACCAATACGGCGTTTACTCTGGAAAGACCCCCAGCAGTCTCCAGGCATCGAGGGCAGAATTGGCCCACGTGGCCACATTCACACTTCCTGGTTATGAAACTGCGACCGTACCCGTTGACACGGGTATCCAAGGCTCGACTTGGTGGGATATTCTTTTTCCGATCGGTTTCGCTGTCGATTTTGCCTCGGGCAATGCATACAAAGTTGAAAACCCCAACGTAAGTGCGACGCTCACACCTGCCGCATCGGCCTCGCCTGCAGCCGCTGCCACACCTGCGCCTCAAACCACGACGTCCGGCAGTCCCGCGGCACATTGAAGATGCAAACCTAGCCTTATTTAGATTGCGCTGAGGGGCACCGCGGCGGCGTTGGTGGCCCAATCTCCTTAGTTACGCCGGGGGTTGCCGATGCTGCCGCAACAGTAGCTGCTGCCTACCTTACGCGGGCAAGCAAAGGCAGGCAGGCGGGCACGCTTATGATCGACAACGACGGGAAGAAAAATCTAACGGTAAGGATGATTGGTATAGGCATAGTAGGGCGCTGAAGGCGGCCGAGAACCCGACGGCGCCAAGCCGGTAGCAGCAGTTCGAAGTTTGTGCGCTTCCGAAGCCGCCGTGGCGCGGTTGGCGGTTGTGCGCTCGACCGGCGCGTTGAGCAGCCGGTACTGCCTTAGCCGAACATCTCTTTGAGCTTGTCGACGAAGCCCTTGGCCAGCGGATGGTTCGCGTCTTCACCCGTGGTGCGCGCGAACTCTTCGAGCAGCTCGCGCTGGCGTGCCGTGAGCCGGCGCGGAGTTTCGACCACGACCTTCACGAGCTGGTCGCCGCGGCCGTAGCCGTGAAGATCGGGAATACCCTTGCCCTTGAGCCGCAGAACCTTGCCCGACTGCGTGCCTGCCGGGATGCGCAGGCGCATCTTGCCGTCAAGCGTGGGCACTTCGATCTCAGCGCCAAGTGCTGCCTGAGGAAAGCTTATCGGCACCTCGATAACGACGTCGTTATCCTGGCGTGCGAACAGTGGATGCTCACGGACGTGGAGCACCACGTACAGATCGCCTGCAGGAGCACCGCCGTGACCCGCTTCGCCCTCACCCCGTACTTTGAGCCGTGAGCCGTTGTCGACCCCGGGGGGAATTTTCACCGAGATGGACTGTTGGCGACGGATCCTTCCTTGGCCTTGGCATTTCGGGCACGGATCCTGGATGACGGTTCCCTCGCCACGGCATTGGCCGCACGGCGTCGAGATGGAAAAAAATCCCTGCTGCATGCGAACCTGTCCGGTGCCCCGGCAATTCGGGCAGGTGCGGATTCCCGAAGCGCCGCCGCGGGCGCCGGTGCCCGCGCACGCCTCGCACTGGGCGAGCCGCTGAAACGAGACCTGCTTCTCGGCGCCATGTGCGGCTTCCTCGAACGTGACTTCCAGGTCGTAGCGCAGGTCGTCGCCCCGGCGGCTGCGCGATCGCGAACGGCTGCGGCCGGTGCCAAAGAAATCGCCGAAGATGTCGGCGAACACCTCCTCGAAGCCCTGGCTGAAGTCGAATCCTGAAAAGCCGCCGCCCCGGCCGGCCTCGAACGCGGCGTGGCCGTAGCGGTCGAACTGGGCACGCTTTTCCGGATCTGACAAGACCTGGTAGGCCTCGTTAATCTCTTTGAAGCGCTCTTCCGCGCTCTTATCGCCGGGGTTGCGGTCAGGATGGAACTGTACGGCAAGCCGCCGGTAGGCCTTTTTGATCTCGTCGTCGCTAGCGGCGCGTTCGACGCTCAAGACCTCGTAGTAGTCGCGTTTTCGGCTGTTAGGCATCGAACGACAATCTTACGCTTTGCGGACGGCCGGCATAAGCGACTCGCGGGACGACCAACCTGCGCACTGGCGTATCGGAAAAAGCTCAGGGATTACTTTACTTCTTTGAAGTCGGCGTCGACAACGTCTTCTTTCTGTCCCGCTTCCGCTTGCGCCCCCTCGTTGCCGTCAGACGCTTGGGCGCCCTCGGCCTGTTGCTCGCCAGTGGGGCCGCGCCGCGTCTTGCTGTACATCGCCTCGGCCAGCTTATGAGAGGCGCTGGCAAGCGTTTCGGCTGCCCGATTGAGCTCGTCGGCGTCCTTGGACTCGAGCTTTTCCTTGGCGGTGCTGAGCGCTTCTTCGATCGATTTGCGCGCGGCTTCGTCGAGCTGCGAGCCGTAATCCTTGAGCGTTTTCTCGGTGGTATAGATTAGATTGTCGAGCTTGTTGCGTGCCTCGGCCTGCGCACGCCGGCGATGGTCCTCCTCGGCATGCGACTCCGCCTCACGCACCATGCGCTTGATTTCTTCTTCGCTTAGGCCTGAGGACGCGGTGATCCGAATCGACTGCTCCTTGCTGGTCGCCATGTCCTTGGCGTGAACATTGACGATGCCGTTGGCGTCGATGTCGAAGCTCACTTCGATCTGCGGAAGGCCGCGCGGAGCAGGCGGGATGCCGAGCAGGTCGAACTGACCCAGCAGCTTGTTGTCCGCCGCCATCTCGCGCTCGCCCTGGAAGACCCGGATCGTGACGGCAGTCTGATTATCCTGCGCAGTGGAAAAGACCTGGCTTTTGCGCGTCGGGATCGTGGTGTTCTTTTCTATGAGCTTGGTGAAGACGCCGCCCAGGGTCTCGATGCCGAGGGAAAGCGGGGTCACGTCGAGCAGCAGAACGTCCTTGACTTCGCCCTTGAGCACGCCGGCTTGAATCGCCGCGCCGACCGCGACCACCTCGTCAGGATTGACGCCTTTGTGCCCTTCCTTGCCGAACAGCCGGCGTACACGCTCTTGCACTGCTGGCATCCGGGTCATCCCGCCTACCAGCACGACTTCGTTGATGTCGGCGGGCTTGAGCCCGGCGTCCTTGAGGGCCATTGTGCAGGGCCCGTCCAGCCGGTCGAGCAAGTCAGCGCATAGCGCCTCCAGCTTGGCGCGGGTGAGCTTGATGTTGAGATGTTTGGGTCCCGACTGGTCGGCCGTGATAAACGGCAGGTTGATGTCGGTCTCCATTACGGTCGAGAGCTCGCATTTGGCCTTCTCGGCCGCTTCCTTGAGGCGCTGCAAGGCCATCCGGTCCTTGCGCAGGTCGATACCCTGGTCCTTGCGGAACTCGTCAGCCAGATAGTCGATGACGCGCTGGTCGAAGTCCTCGCCGCCCAAGAAGGTGTCGCCGTTGGTCGCCTTAACCTCGAATACGCCGTCACCAAGCTCGAGGATTGAAATGTCGAAGGTACCACCGCCCAGGTCAAAGACCGCTATCTTCTCGTCCTTTTTCTTGTCGAGGCCGTAAGCCAGTGAAGCGGCCGTCGGTTCGTTGATGATCCGCAGGACGTTGAGACCTGCAATCCGGCCGGCGTCCTTGGTCGCCTGGCGCTGGCTGTCATTGAAATAAGCCGGAACGGTGATGACCGCCTCGATCACCTTCTCCCCCAGATAGTCCTCGGCCGTCTGCTTCATCTTTTGCAGGATGAAAGCCGAGATTTCCGCCGGACTGTATTTCTTGCCGCGAATTTCCACCCAAGCCGCCCCATCTTCGTTCTTCATCACCTTGTAGGGCAGGACTTTGAGGGCTTTCTGCACCTCCGCGTCCTCGTACCGCCGCCCCATCAGGCGCTTGATAGCAAATACGGTGTTGGTTGGATTGGTGATTGCCTGGCGCCTCGCTATCTGGCCCACCAAGCGCTCACCGGAGTCGGTAAACGCAACCACGGAAGGAGTCGTGCGGCTACCTTCGGCGTTGGCGATAACGACTGGGTCACCCCCCTCCATAACGGCAACGCAGCTGTTCGTAGTACCAAGGTCAATACCGATAACTTTGGGCATCTCTATAGGACCTCTGAACAATCAATAACCACGTTTCAGTTGGTTTCAACTTTCGGGCCGCCATTAGCAGGCTCGTTTTCGTTACTGTTTCGCTGTAATCCGCCCGAGCCTTCGTGCTTTCCCTCCTTGTCGGGTTTCCCGGCAGGCTTGGAGACGGTAACCCGGGCGGGTCTCAGCAATCGATCGCCAATCTGATAAGCGGGGTGGAACTCACGGATAACCGTGTTTGGCGCGTGCTCGGCACTCTCGACATGATCGACAGCCTCATGGAAACCCGGGTCGAAGGGCTTGCCGATCGAGCTTAGCTGGTTGACCCCGTGGCTCTTCAGGAAGTCCAGCATCGCTCGTAAGACCATCTCAACGCCCTCGACGATAGGCTGCCCGTTGCCACCGCCGCGGGCGGCGTCGACGGCTCGTTCAAGGTTGTCGACTATCGGTAGAAGCTCCCGGAGCATCCTTTCACGTTCCCGGGCGACCGCCTCCTCGCCCTGCTGACGAAGCCGCTTGCGGCTGTTTTCGCTCTCGGCCAGCATCCTGAGGTACTTGTCCTTGAATTCGGCAAGCTCGGCCTGAGCCTGTTTTAGCTGCTCGCCTAACCGCTCGCTCGCTTCGGCGTGTTCCTCCCGCCCAGCGGCGGCCTCAGAGGCTGGTTGGGCGCCGGGCGGTGTGGTTCCATGCATGTCAGCTTGACCAGTTCTCCCCCGATCCGCTTCTGACCTGGCCTGCTGCGACGGTTGGCCCGTTGCGTGGCTAAGGGGCGCTCGATCCGACGTTGACGCTTCAACAGTGACAGTCGGATCGTCGGCTGTTGGCTGGTGATTTGGGGCTTCCCTCTTATGCTTGCTCATCGGACGCGCGTGTCAAACCTCTCTTGGCGAGCTATGCAATGAACTTAAGCATCTCGGCCGGACGACGCCAGTGCCTTGCGCGCTAAAGCCCCCAAATGATGCGCGCCACCGACCTAAATTTCAGTCCTGAAGGGCGCGAGAGAGGGCCTTGGCTGTGTAATCGACCAGGGGAATAACTCGCCCGTAGTCCATCCGGACGGGGCCCACAACAGCGAGGCTTCCCAAAGGCGAGGAGCTGCTGGGATAGGCTGCGGCAACCACGCTCATGTCCGTGAACCGCGCGTCACGGTTTTCCGAGCCAATCGAGACGATGGGCCCGGACCGGGACAGGCTGCACTCGAGCAGTTCCATGAGCGCTGACGAATCGTTGAGGGCGCGCAGCAGGACGGAGAACCGCTGGCGGTCGGCGAATTCCGGTTGGGACAGCGCGTTCAGGCTGCCGTCAACGTAAAAATTCGCTTCGATCCGAGCCCGGGTCAGCGCCTGTCCCAGGCTAAGCACGCGGCGTATCGACGTGTCGCTGCCCGGAGCCAGTTCGCGAATCTGATCGTCTATCCATTCGCGGGCCTGCTCGATAGTACGGTTGCAAAGCCAGCCGCTTAACTGCTCGGCCATCCAGTTCAGGCTTGCCTGATCAGCGTCAGCGTCCGTTTCGACCACCTGGCTATGGATCATGCCGGCAGCCGTCACGAAAAGCGCCAGGATGCGGCACTCGCCAAGAGACACGAGGCTTACGCGTTTCAAAACAGACGCCTGCACCCGGGGCGCCATTACTACCGCTGCCTGGCCGCTGAGCTCCGCCAACAGCCGCGACGTTTCACGCATCGTCTGGTCGAGATTGCGCCTCATCGTCGAGCAGTGCAGTTCTATCTGGGTTCGGTCGTGAAAATTGACCCGGCTTTCCGGGATGAGCCGGTCTACATAGTAACGAAAGGCTTTTTCAGTAGGCATCCGGCCCGCGGAGACATGGGGCTGGTAGAGATAGCCCGCTTCTTCCAGTTCCGCCATCAAGTTGCGGACCATGGCCGCCCGAAGCCCGAGCCGGTAACGTGAGGCTATCTGCTGTGAGCCTACGGGCGCAGCAGTGTCGATAAACTCCTGCAAAGCAGCCAGCAGAAGTTCGCTTAACCGGCGCGGAAGCGCCCGGTTCTCGGCCTCCACTACCATCGGAGCAGACCCGTTCCGCCCGCACCACGCCTCGGCACCCGCCGGGCTGTAGCCAAGATTCCGCCACGGCTGAAACTACACCTGTGGCGCCTAAACGGCCTCCCTAGGGCTGCGACCGGACGCAATGTTCTTTTCCCCTTACAATGAATTATCCGGCATGGAGCTGCTAGGCAAGAAGTGTGCGTCGTGATTAGTTTCCGCAAGCCCGGCTCTCGGAGCCCGGGTAGAGGACGAGTTATAATCAGCCGTGCCATCTGATACGCTGTTTTGGTTCGACTTGCGGGCCGAGCTCTACGATGGGCCGCAGAGGCTTACGGGTTAAACGTGCGCCGGTACGGATACCGGCTCTTGCGCGTGAGGCTTCGTGGCTCGCGAGCGATCGTTACGATCGCAAGGTCTGGGCTGAGCTCACGAATTCCGGCCGCGCTGTCCGAGACTTGATCGAAACGGGTAGCCGTCTTGTTCCGCACTTTGACGCTCTCTTATGTGACCTGTTCGTAGGCTTGTTCAAACTCAACCTGGTCTGGATGAAACCCGACGCGGTTCGCCAAAGCGCCCGGCTGAACCGCGCTATTCTGGAGACCCTGCTGCCTTCGCCAGGCTTCCAGGCGCTCAGGCTGCGCACGGAGCTCGAGGAGGATAAGGCCGCCATCGGCGCTCTCGCGCTGGCCGATAGCGTGCTCGAAAAGATCCGCCAGGAGCGGCTCGTTGGACGCTCCGAGATGCTGGACCTATGGGATCTTGCGCGCCAGGAGGAGGAACTCAGCGAGCGAGCGGAAGTGCTCAAGAGCACGCTCGAAGGTATCACCGAAGGCGAGCCAGCGGAGGGCGAAGCTGCAAAGTCCCCTGAGGGTCAACGAACGCGCGAGTTCGCCGAAGCGGCCGAGCGCGCTGTCCAGATTTCTGAAGCGAAACTCCAACAAAAGGTTCGCCGATTCGAAGAGCAGCTAACCCACAGTGACCAAAGCGCGCTTGTACGGCTGCAGCTTGAAACGCATAGACTGGTCGAGCAAATCGAGCAGGCGGCTCAGGACGCTCATGACTTTGGCCGCGAGTTCGGCCAGGGCGGACGGCTTTCGGCGGCTGAGCGCCTCGAACTTGGCCGCCGCCTGGCGCGCAACAAGAAGATTGGCGAGCTGGCCCGGATGGTAGGCCGGCTTAAGCTGGAAGCGCGCGCGCTTCGGCGCCGTGTCCTGGACCGCGGAATTTCCGAGGCGTACGACATCGAGCAGGGTGCCGATCTCGGCCGGCTTATTCCTTCCGAGCTGCTCGCGCTTGACCATCCGGTACTGATGCGAGACTTCAGCCGCCGTCTGCTCGAAGGCGCACTGCTGCAGTATCAGCTTCGCGCCGACGAGCAGAAGGGCCGCGGCCCGATGGTGGTATGTATCGATGTAAGCTCGTCGATGGAGGGTGAAAAGGAGCTTTGGTCCAAGGCGGTCGGGCTCACCCTGATGGATCTGGCGCGGCGCGGGCGGCGGCTCTTTCGCGCCGTACTTTTCTCGTCGGGCGAGAGGGCGCTAAAGGTTCTCGACCTCAACCGGGAGCGGCGCTACGAACCGGACCTCGGGAAAGTCCTCGAACTAGCCGAATATTTCCCAGGTGGCGGGACCGAGTTCGAGCGGCCGCTAGAGGCGGCGCTCACGCTTTTGGGCGAGAAGCGTCTTAAGCGCGGTGACGTGGTAATTATCACCGACGGCCAAGCCGACGTGACGCCCGCGTGGCGCGAACGTTTTCGCAGGCTCAAAGAAGAGCTTCAGTTCTCGCTCTTCGCCGTCCTGGTGGACGTCGGCGCGAGCAGCGTTGCCACGCTTGCGGATCTCGCCGACCGGATCACCACGGTCAAGCGGCTTACGGTCGAGTCGAGCCGCGACCTCTTTCTGCACGTCAGCCGCTAACGGCCGACTCCAACTAACCCTACCGACTGCGGATTTCTCGCCGCATCGTCGTTGATCGTGAGTGTGCCCTTCTGCTTGCCGACGGAGAGTGGCCTGAACGTCAACGTTACAGGACACGTACTCTTCGGCCCGATTGAACTGTTGGCGCAGCCCACGGGGACAAACACCGGGTTGCTGCTGGTGATCGCCCCAATGCTCATCGGCACCGGGTTGTTGTTAACGATCGTCAGCGTCTTGGTAACCGGAAGAAGACCGGCCGGCGACTTGCCGAAATTGACCGACTTCGGACTGAATTTGATCGCACCCTGCTTGCCAACGCCGGTTAGCGTTACCGCGACGCTCGGATCGGTACCATTGCTGGTCACGATGAGGTGTCCGGTTCGCTTGCCGGTAGCATCCGGCGTGAACGTGATCGACACCAGACAACTGGCGCCCGGCGCGAGGGGTCCGATGCAGGTATCCGAGGGCTTGAACTCCACCTCATCGTCGCTAGTGATGGTCGCGATGTCGATGGACAGGTTCTGCTTCCTGTTCCTGGGATTGAAGAGTTTCAGGTTTTTTGGCCCGCTGGTGTTTCCCAGAGTGCCGAGCAGTATCTGGGATGGGAACTTGACCGCTTTGGGCGCGTAAAAGAGCTTCGCTATTACGGTCGGCGTCGCAGTCGGGGTAGCCGTTTGTGTGGCTGTACGGGTCGCCGTTGCGGTTGCGGTCGCCGTTGCAGTGGCGGTTGGCGTAGCCGTCCGAGTTGCCGTTGCGGTTGCAGTAGCGGTGGCCGTCGCGGTTGGCGTGGCAGTACGGGTCGCAGTCGCGGTTGCCGTCGCGGTTGCAGTAGCGGTTGCAGTAGCGGTCGGCGTGGCGGTCCGGGTGGCCGTTGCACTCACAGTTGCGGTTGCGGTGGCCGAGGCGGTCGCGGTTGCAGTAGCGGTTGGCGTAGCCGTCCGCGTGGCGGTTGCGGTTGCGCTGGCTGTTGCGGTTGGCGGCGGCGGAGGCACCAGCGGCTGGCTGTAGATCAGCACGCGGT
>JAJYVB010000093.1 GCA_021792265.1 Deltaproteobacteria bacterium
GCCCGAGGTTCTGGGCGTGCAGATCGACGATGTCCGCTACCCCCCCGTCGATACCGAGCTGACCCCGGTCGATCCCGGAACCTTCAGTTCACGCGTCACCCTCTGGACGGGCAACGCGGTCAAAATCGCCGCCGAGGACGCCCGGCGCCAACTCGCGGAGGTGGCGGCGAAGAAGCTCGGTGTCGCTCCTGAAGATGTGGTTTTCCGCGATCGGAAAGTCTATGTGCGCAGCAACCCGAGCCAGGAAATGAGTTTCTCGCAGGTGGTGCGGCTCGCGGAAATCAGCCTGGGCAGGATCGTGATGGGTCAGGGCTCGTACACCAGCGGCGATGACCTCATGGACTTTCGGACCGGGAAGGGAAATTTGTCGCCGGCTTATACCGCCTCAGCCTGCGCGGTCGAGGTGGAGGTAGATCCCGAGACCGGCCGTATAAGTATCACTGGCATCTGGGGCGCTCATGACTGCGGGTTCCCGCTCAATCCCATGCTTGTTGAAGGGCAGATTCAGGGCGCGACTGTCATGGGTATCGGGCAGGCGCTCTACGAGGACCTGATTCGCGACCATGGGCAGGTGATGAACCCGTCTTTCCGGGACTACAAGATGTCCCTGTCCGTGGACGTGCCCAAACTGGAGAACGTGCGACATATCAACGTTATTACGAACGACCCTGCGGGTCCCTTCGGAGCCAAAGAGGCGGGCGAAGGCGCCGGCACCGGTGTCCTCGCAGCGGTGGCCAACGCGGTCTTCAACGCCACGGGGATTCGCTTCAACAGCCTGCCCATTTCGCCGTCAAAGGTCCTGTTAGCCCTTAAGGAGCGGGACAAGCAGCAGAATCGTTGACGGACTGGACAGCCTCGGACCATAGGGAGTGGGCAAGACTCATCTCGCATCGCGCTCGGCTACCTTCTGATGCGCCGGGAGCAGGCCAAGCTGTTGTTCCAGGTCGTGGCGCAACGTTATGAGCGCGGTTCGATGATCCTGACTCCCAATCTGACCTTCGGCAGCCGGGAGAGCGCGTTCGCGGGCGATGGCATACTCACCGTGGCGATGCTCGATCGCATCCTCCACCACCCGACCATCGTCAACATCAACGGCGAGAGCAGACTCAAGGACAAGCGCAAGGCCGGGGTGCTCGCTGCTCCGGGGAAGACTGTCAGGCGTTAGAGGGGCCTTTTCGCAACGACCCTCCGACACGCGCACAACAGTCCCTTCCCATGGTGGGGATGAGGTCGCTGCATCACAGTGATCGAACATCGCACGGTGGAATAAGGCGTAAAACCCTTTGCGTGGGCACGCCATCGAGTCGCGCCACCTCCTCATCTTGTCACCGATTCGAAGTGCACCGTGTCGATTATCGATAACAACGGGAATTCGGCGTCGCGCAGAGGCGGATTGTTATAGGTGTATCTCTCGGGAGGGATCCGCGGAAGTATTATGCATTCGCGAGGCTGCAAGGTGCGGAGGGTCCACTGACATGCCGCCCGCCCGCAGCCACAGCTAACGATCGCTTCATGGCCATCAATCTGCAAGGAGCCAATCGCACCGGAGGATACGCGCCCGGTACCGTCTTCTTTGGGATACGTTTTTAGAAGCGCACGAGCGTTGGCCACCGCCATTTCGGGCGTCTTCTGGCCTCGAGCGCAGATGAAACGAATCAGGATGATGTTGGGGTTGTGCGGCGCATCGCCCATAACGTCGACGATCACGTCAGCGACGTTATCGAAGTGGAACGAGGCCGGATCGCGGTCCTTGACCCACATAGTTGGTGGATATCGGAAGGACAGTCCATTCTTCGCGTTCCTGTAAGTGAGCCAGTTGGTCTCGGCTGCATCGCCTCGCCAGGCTAAAGGGCCACCGAGATTTCCTTCGGTTGGGCAGCCGGACTGAGCCAGAACGCTTCGTGACGGAAGCCAAAAAAGGCTTACCACGCCCAAAGCGAAAGCGATCAAGAACGTGGGATGTCGAAGCCGGTCCATTTGCGGTCGGCCTAAGTCTAACAGAGCGGCGAGGGGGGGATCCCCCTCGCGCTCCCCCCGATCACGCCAAAACGTGGGTCAGAATTAAAGCGGCGTTGACAAGACCACAAAAACACGGGGTTCCCCCAGTGAGCGCTTGGCTCGAAAGCTTCAGGCTTCGGTGGCACGCGCAATGCTAAACCTCTGACCAGCTAAACGGTGGAGGCCTTCCATGAACCTAATGCCCCTGGAAGCCACGCCTAAACGGTCCGGAAACGTAGGCATTCGCAAAGCTCTGATTCGTGCCGATGCGGCTGAACTCGAGGGTCTGCTCGCTATTCCCGAGGGCGCTACAGGAATCGTGCTGTTTGCTCACGGAAGCGGCAGTAGCCGGCTCAGTCCCCGCAATGTTTACGTGTCCCAGGCCCTTCAGCACGCTGGAATCGGAACCTTGCTGTTCGACCTCCTGACCGAGCGGGAAGCGCGCGACCGCGACAACGTGTTTGATATCGATTTACTCGCTCATCGACTGTCCTCGGCTACCAAGTGGCTTCGCGCCAGTGAGGGCATCGACAAGTATACGGTCGGCTATTTTGGCGCCAGCACGGGTGCCGCCGCCGCCTTGATCAGCGCCGCGCGCGATCCCACCATACGGGCAGTGGTGTCCCGCGGCGGCCGGCCCGATTTGGCCTCTCGCTACCTCGGCCAGGTAAAAGCCCCTACCCTGCTAATCGTCGGAGGCGAGGACACGCAGGTTATCGCGATGAACGAGAGCGCCTTCGCCCAGCTCAAATGCGACAAGGCCCTCGAGATTGTGCCCGGTGCAACCCACCTCTTCGAGGAACCGGGCACGCTTGAAGAAGTGGCGCGGCTAGCCAGCGAATGGTTCGAGCGTCACCTTCGGCCTAAGCAAGCCGACCCCGCGCCCTGATAGGCCGCAACTTTGCATTAGCGCTGTGGTGCTACAGCCGCCTTGGGAGGTTTGCCCGCCGGCATGTGTGCCGCGTCAAGCCAGGTCTTCTTGAGGTCGCGCGGCAACTGGCTCAGAACGTCCCAAGCCTCGCCCTCCTGCCCCGTCGGACTCCTAAGGGTCATCTGGAGCGCTTTGAAAGTGGCCAGCAGGGCTTTGGTCGCACGCGCCTCGTCGATCTCGGCTGTGTCCGCAATATGGCGGATGAAGTCTTTCTTGTGAGTACGCCGAACTTCGCGTCCCGGCACGTCGAAGGCGTGCCATCTGAATTTGAGCTCGCCGGGCAGTTGCGCCGCCAGATCGTTTGCTTCCTTCTGGGTCAGCCGATCATGCAGCTCCTGGAGCACCGCTATCGTCACGTTGAAGGCCTGATCTCTGGTGAGTTCCGCACGGTTCTCAACTTCGCGCAGGAATTTGTCCTCGTCCATGATTTCGCCTCCTCGCGCTGCCATATTTGCCTTTTATTCGAAGCATCTTCTGTGCCGTTGACCGCAAATGCGAGCTAAGGAAAAGAGCAGGAATTCAGCCCTTTCTAGCGAGGCGCGGCCTTCGCCTGCCCCACGATGCGCCAGCGAGGCACCGGAGCCCCAGGGTGTGCCTCGCCTAACTCAGCGGCGGCATTAGGGCCGCTCTTGCCGTAATCTGGGATCGGAGCGGGCTCGACCAAAATTCGCCGCTCTGGCGGACTCCGGCTCGGCCGAGGTTTCCAGTGGATAACATCCGACTGCTCCTGACAGGCGACGTGATGCTCGGCAGGCAGGTGAATCGGATGCTGCGCGCCTGTCCGCCTGAATATCCATGGGGAGACACGCCTGCACTTTTCCGTGGCGCCGACTTCCGCGTATGCAACCTCGAATGCGCGATAACGGAGCGCGGAAAGCCCTGGCCAGACAAGGCGTTTCACTTCCGCACTGACGCCAGAAACGTCTCCGTGCTCGGCGCCGCCGGAATCGGATGCGTCTCGCTCGCGAACAACCACACGCTTGACTTCGGGTACCAGGGACTTGCCGACACCCTGCGAATCCTCGACGCGGCGCAGCTTCATCACGCCGGTGCAGGCATGAACGCAGCAGCAGCGTTCGCCCCGGCTTTAGCCACCGTGCGCGGGGTGAAGATTGCCGTTTTGGCATTCACCGACAACGAACCGCAGTGGGAAGCGGGAGAAACGACGCCCGGAATCGCTTACGTGCCAATCGATCTCGAAGAAGACCGCGCCGCGCGCTTGTTCGATGCGATTCGTGCCGCGAGGAGCTGCAGCGACCTCGTAATCGTGGCGGCGCATTGGGGACTCAACTGGGGGTACGCCCCGCAGCCAGCTCATATTCCGTTCGCCCACCGCATGATCGAGCGCGGCGCCGACATCATCTTCGGCCACTCCGGACACGTGTTCCAAGTGGCCTGCACCCCAACTTACCCGCCTTCACGCCGGCTTTGACGTGGCGCAGGAGCGCGCATTGTGAACGATTTAAGATCCATCCGGAGTCCACCTCGACGGCTGATTGGTTCAGGGCTCCGATGGAACATAGCTGCTCTGCACTCGCTGCGGATCTGGAAAGGCGTCATCAACGCCACATCCGCGAACAGCCGTAAAGAGTATAAGGTTATGCCAAAAGCCAAACCCGTTTCACTTCACCCGTTGACGTTTTATGAAGAGCTTAGGCACCTGGTTCGCGTCAGTTCCGAAAAGGTCAGAATTGCGACCAAACATCGGAGGCGTCATCGACAGAAGCCACAACGCAAAGACACCCCAGAATCGATCCACTACCAGGTCGGCTATCAGCGAAAACTCCCTGGCGAAATGGGCTTGTCGTTTAGCGATGTAACTGCTTTCCTCCAATATTCGATTTGTTGTGGTGTTCCCATCAATTGGATGCGTTTAAACGTGCAATATTTACATACGCAGTCGCGAAATTGGATAATCCCCACCGCCCAAGTCTTTGGTTCTACGGGAATAAATGCAGAACTAGGGGGAGCCGGACTAACATCGACGGTCACATGGTCGAAGTCGCTGTCAGGACCAAGCGCAACAATGGCTGGTCCGACAAACGTGACCCTTTCAAAAGTCTTGCCCGTTATTACGGAACCGGTACGCGCGAGATCGCTGATGTAGATCGCTCGGTCGTGGATATAGGTCTGGAGCAAATCCTCGAACCCAAGCGGCTGTGGGCTCCGGACAGCGAACACGTACAGTCGCACAAACGGGTAGAGCGCAAATAGCAATGCGGCGATTCCCGGAGCTACCAGCCAAAACGGACGCTGGTACCGCTCATCAGGGGGAACGTCCATGGTAAGACTGGACAGTTCAGTCCGGAAGAGCCAGATCGTCCAGAGGACGCCTGCTGCGCAAATCGCAAGCACCGGCCAGAAGCCCCTTAGGCCGATCACGTTGATAACTAGCGGAATCCACACCGCGCCCAAGGCTGCCAGCCAAGTCCGCGTCTTTCGCGTCCATCGCCGCATAAGCTTCCCCGCTTTTCGCTCGAACTAATCCGTTCCTGATCACTCGTCGGGAACGGGTTAGCTTCCCGTAGAAAAGCGAAAGAAGCTTTACACAATCTAGTGGTTGGTGTCACACTTAACATGATCCCCTCAGAACCCCGGAACCACTGACTTTCCGGTGGGATCCCCGGAGGGTAAGGCCATGGAAGCAATGCCCGTGCGCCGGTAAACTCTCCTCGTGCATGGAATCAGGGCCCTTCTGCTCGACTTCGGCGCAACGCTTGACGGTACGAGCCACTGGCTCGACCGCTTCGTCGAGCATTACCGGCACTGCGGGCTCGATTTGCACCGCGACGAGCTCGACCCGGCCTTCAGTTTCGCAACGGCCGAGGGATATCGTAGAACCGCTGAGATGCGCCGGGTCGGATACCGGGATTTAATCGCGACGCTGGCGAGTATCCAGTTGAACTACCTGGCCGAGCGCGGAGCGGCGCCGCTTCGAGCGGCCTTGGCCTCATTGGATGCTCGGGAACTGACGAGGCTTGCCAGAGCGGTAGCCGATGACTTCGCCGCCAAATCCTCCCGAGCGTTGACCGAAAGTCGCGAGATCCTGGCCCGAGTCGCGGACCGGACGAGGTTGGGCGTGGTCTCGAATTTCTACGGAAACCTGGAGGTGGTGCTCGCCGAAGCCGGCATCCTGCCGCTTGTCGGTGCAGCGGTCGATTCGAGCGCGGTTGGCTTTTTCAAGCCCGACCCCCGGATCTTCGCGCTGGCGGTTAAGCGGCTTGAGGTCGAACCTCAGGAGGCGGTCATGGTGGGCGATTCGTGGGAAAAAGACTGCCTCGCCGCGCTGAGAGCTGGCCTTCACGCGCTCTGGCTGCATCCGAACGGCAACCCATCGCGCCTCGGTGCCGAAGTCGGCAGCCAAATGGCCGGTAACGTCGCCGATGATCCGCCGGGCGTGAAAGTTGAGACGATAAAAGCGCTGAGCGAGCTGGAGCTGGTTATCCAGTGACGTCAGGAACGCTTCAGGGAGCGCTGTTGGCAGCGGGACGCGGCGACCGGCTGCGCGGCTCGGTCGGCGGAATCCCAAAACCGTTGGTCACAGTGGCCGGCGAGCCGCTGCTGATACGCCAGGCGAGGTTGATGAGCGAGCTTGGGGCTGCTCCGATTTATGCGGTCGTCAACAGCGAAACGGCCAAGCTTATCGCCGAGAATCGGCTTACGCTTCCCGCCGGCTTGGAGCTTCTCGTCCGAGATACGCCAACCTCGATGGAATCGCTTTTTGCGCTGGGTGAGCGACTCGAACCGGGCCGTTTTTTCATGGCAACGGTCGATGCGGTCGCGTCGTTCGGCGACTTGTGTGGCTTTCTGTCGCGTGCCGCGGCACGGATGGAAACCGAGCCGGGGATCGGCGGAGTGCTGGGGGTGGTCAGATGGCGCGGCGATGCGCGCCCGCTGTTCGCCCGCACCACGCCGGAGGGCCTAATAAAGGAGCTTGGCGAGGCGGCAGCCGACCTGGTGACGGCTGGTTTCTACCTGCTTTCGACGCGCATCTTCGTCCATGTGGACGAGGCGCGCCGCCGCCGGCTCGACTCGTTGCGCAGGTTCCTCGGGCTGCTTCTGGAAGCCGGCGTCCGGATGGCGGCCGATGAACTTCGTGAAGTAATCGATGTGGACGAAGCGAAGGACCTGGAGGCTGCCAGCCTACTGGCTGGCAATGACCGGTTTAGGCGCGAGGCAGGCGCCCGGACAGGAAGCTCCGAAACGGGCCGGCAATGAATGGGCGTCGTCTGCTTGTGGTTCCACGCGAGGAAGAGTTCTCGCCGGGAAAGGTGGCCCAGGACCGTGCCATCATCCAGCGTACGGCGGCCTTACTGGAACATGCGGGCTTTCAGGTGCAGCCCGTCGTTGCCGACGAGTTCTTTGAGATCGGACCTTCGTGGGAATTCCAGCTTGTCCTGACCATGTGCCAGGGCGAGCGCGCGCTGGCCCGGCTTTCCGCCTTCGAGGCCTCCGGCGTGCCGACGGTCAATCGCGCGGCAGCTATTCGCTCGTGCTATCGGGACCGGATGGGCGGCGTCCTGGCCTCGGCCGGCGTCCCGGTGCCATACGGCATGCTGGTTCCAACCCAGAAGGAGCCGCGAGCGGAAGCGATCAGCCGTTTTGATTTTTCCGCAGGGGTGTACGTCAAACGCGGCGACCTTCACGCGCTCACGGCCGACGACGTGAGCCGCATCGCGAACCCTGACGAACTCGCGGCCAAACTCGCGAGTTTCAATGCGCGCGCAATCGGTCTCGCATACCTTCAGCAAGGGGTTCCCGGCCGCGTCGTAAAGTTTTACGGCGTCACCGGCGAGGACTTTTTCCGGCTGGCGGGTGCGCCACCATGGCTGGATCGGACGCGTAGCCGCACTCTCGAAGCGGCTGCGCGCCGGGCCGCGGCCGCGTTGGGGTTGGAGGTATGGGGCGGCGACGCGGTGCTCAGTGCGAATAAAGGTAACGGCGAAGGCGATCCGCCTGGATTTCACATAATTGACTTCAACGACTGGCCAAGCTTCAGCTCCGTGCTTGAAGAAGCGGCCTCGGCTATCGCGCGGCGCTGCCTAAAGCTGGTTGGAACACGCAACAGACCACAGGGTAAATGACGCCGGAGTCGAGGGTATGGTTGCCTTGGGATACCTCTTTCCGGCAAAGTTTCTGACACCTTGATACGAGCAGCATCGAAAACCAACATAGCTCCGGCCAACGACGCCCTTCCGCGGGTGCAAACCGAGATTCCCGGGCCGCAGTCGCGAGCGATATTTGCCGCCGAACAGGCCTATATCGCCCCGGGGCGCCAGCGAATCTCGCTATTGGCTGGAATTGCCTTCGAGCGCGGCAACGGCGCGACGCTGACTGACGTGGATGGCAACGTTTACGTCGACTTTTTTGCCGGCGTTGCTGTTGCCAGTCTTGGCCATGGCCATCCCCGGCTCGCACGCGCGCTTTCCGAGCAGGCCTCGCGCCTGATGGTGGGGACATTTGCGACGCCTGAGCGGGCCGAGGCGCTTCGGCTGCTGAGCGAAGCCGCTCCGGGGCGGCTCAAACGCTCGCATTTTTACAGCGGCGGCGCCGAAGCCGTCGAGGCGGCGCTCCGGCTAGCACGGTCCTACACCCGCAAGTACGAAGTTCTAAGTTTCTGGGGCGGCTTTCACGGCAAGACCGGCGGCGTTATTGGCCTTATGGGCGACGAGTCGAAACAAGGCTAAGGTCCACTGCCCGGCGGCCAGTATCAGGTTCCCTACGCTTACTGTTACCGGTGCCCGTTCCAGATGAAATACCCGGGATGCGGGCTCTTCTGCGTGGAATTCGGAGCCAAGCAACTGAAAAACGCTTCGTCCGGCTCGCTCGCGGCGGTGATCGTCGAGCCCTTCCAGGGAACCGCGGGAAACGTCATTCCGCCCGACGACTTCATGCCGGCCGTCCGAGAGCTGGCCAACCGCCTAGGAGCAGTCCTTATTGCCGACGAAATGATCACCGGCTTTGGCCGTACCGGTAAGATGTGGGGCGTCGAACATACAGGTGTCGAGCCCGACATCATGACGGTCGGCAAGGGCATGGGGTCGGGATTCCCCATCTCGGGCCTGCTGATGGGTGAGGACCTGTGCCATGCCGAGCCGTTTGCGAAACCGAGCGCGTCGTCGTCGAGTTACGGAGGCAATCCGCTTGCGGCAGTGGCCGTCGCCGAAACCATCCGCACCATCCAAAGCGAGAACCTGGTCGAGAACTCGCGTAAGGTCGGCGCCCTGTTGCTTCAGCGGCTGCTCGAACTCCAGGAAAAGTACGAATTCATCGGCGACGTACGCGGCCGCGGCCTGCTCATCGGGGTCGAGCTGGTGCGCGATCGCCTGACCAAGGAGCCGCTGGCCTCGAAGGTGAGCGAACTGATTTTCACGGAATGTCTTAAGCGAGGCCTGCTCGCGATGGCCTACTTCCCGCGGATCCGGATAAATCCGCCGCTCGTCATTACAGAAGCTCAAGCCGAGGCAGGGGCACAAATTCTGGACGAGGTCTTAGCTTACGTGCGGGACAACGTTGACTGGCGCGCTGCCAGCTAGGGCGGCTCGAAAACCCAGCGTCTTTGGCACTGCCGACGGTAGCTGGAACTCCAGCACCCGTCTGCAACATCCGCTACCAACGCCCAACGCGCCAGCGTCACCCGCTGCGGCACCGCTGGCTGGTGCGCCAACGGTGACCGCCGGGTCGCCCCTCTTTGAACCTGATCCTTACGGCGCCGGAAAGGCCGCGGTCGTCGACTGCGCGTCCTGACCAGTCGCCGTCTGCCATCCCGCCAGGTTGACCGACCCGGATGGAACAGCAAACGGCTCCGGAGAGTTCGGCTCGTACCAGTCGTTATCGTTCGACTGTAGCGTCGAAGTGAACGTGCTCCAGAGCGAGCTGCTGTCAAAACAATCGCTCCAGAGCCAGCCGCCCGACGCGGTCGAGCCCACGTCGTCGTTGAGCATCGTCCAGTCCGAGGTCTCCAGCGAATAGACCTGCCCGCTCTGGTAGTCGGTTACGCTGATTGCACCGGTGCTGCACGGCGAGAGCTGCGCCGCATCGTTGCCGTAAACGGTGCTGTGCTCGAGGCTCACGTAAGTCGAAGCGTTGCCCGTCACGCCGTCCTTGCCGTTGTAGGCCACCGTCGCCCCGCTGACCGCAATCGGACCCTGCGAATTCTCGAAAATCAGCCCGTGGGTCAGATTGTTCTCGATGTCCACGTTGGTCAGCGTGATGTTGGCGTTGTCGGTGTCCGCCCAGAAACCGTCGGTCAGATTGTTGTTCGAAACGTAGTTGCCGATCGTCGCGCCGTGGATGCGTAAAATCTTCATGCCCGCAGCGTCGATGCCCGTAAAGCCGCCTGCATAACCGCGCCAGTTGTTGAAGCTGGTCTCCAGCGTGTCGATGCTCCAGCCCGCTACCTTCCAGCCGCTCGCCCCCGTCTCGCCGTTGTAGTCCGCCACGATGTTCTGCCAGGCCACGTTGCTCGACCGGGTAATGTACAGGCCGGTCCAGTTGTTGTAGTTGACGATGTCGTTGATGAGATAAAGCTTGCTCGCACTGTCGATCCATACCGTACTGTTGCCAACCGTGGTCGGCGCGTGCTCGAAGGTCATGTTCTCGACCGCGAAGTTGGCGATGCCGTTGGGAGTGGTAAGCAGGCTTGGCCGCAGCGCCACCTCGATGTCGGCGCTCGCCATGTCCGTGCCCGCCGGCGGATAGATGGTTATCGTCGAGCCGTCCACCACGTAAAAGGTCCCCGCCGCCGTCAGCGGCCCCGAAAGCTGCTCGGTGAGCTGAACGCCGTTGACGAACACCATCTCGCTGCGCAGCCCCAGGGAGCTGATGGCGTTGCCCCACGGATCGGACGCGTAGCCCCAGCTATACGGCCA
>JAJYVB010000094.1 GCA_021792265.1 Deltaproteobacteria bacterium
CAGCACTTCTTCCATCACCCCACCCCCTCCTCCACATCATCCACCGCCCAGCCTAAAATGCGATCCCTAAACACAAAAAATTCACAAACTCTCAGAATGACGATGGAAACGCGCGCTTGTGTCATTCTGAGCGCAGCGAAGAATCTGATTCCAGCCAAGCTGGTTGGTCAAGTTGTTTGCGGGGCACCACACTCGCAGGGTGTTGAGAAACTGGAGATTTCGACGCGGCAGAAAGATTTTGCCCAACACCCTGCTAAAAAACCGGCTTCCTTCCTTCAGCTCTCTCCCTCGGGGAGAGATTACAGTGAGGGGAGCAGGTTGGTGAAAAGGCTTTTTCACCAACCTGCTAGGCTCTCGCGGTTTCTTCGCGAGCGCTTCAAGATACTAATTTAGTTCGGAATGCCGCGAGGCTTTGGCACGGGGCAGTGATGAACTCGGTGTCCCAACCCATACACGTGCGAACCCAGGCCCCAACCAGGCCTATCGAGGCCGAGGCGGTATGGCTGGGACAGGACCTGCTGGTTTGGATCTGGGGCGGCGAACGGCCGCACATCGGTGCCGTTGCGGCGGCCCAGCCCCGCGCGAGCTTGGCCGATCCTGAACGGCGAAGCGCCACCGCTTCGGTCCTAGTGTATCTCGGCCACAAAGAGGACGCCGTTGTGAAGATGGTGTCGGAGAGCCTTGCTGCGGCGTTCGACGCCAAGGTGGTGGTTGCCGCGGGCATCCATTGGGACGACCTGCCGGCCGCTGAAATCGGTGTGATCATGGAACGCTGCCGCGAGCTTGTCGAACTGCTTAAGCAAAGCGTCAGGCCCGGCCGAAGGGGTGCACCATGAACGGTGAGCCGCTCGTGGTCGGAATCACCGGGGCAACCGGTGTCGTCTATGGCGTCGAAATGCTGAAGGTGCTGAAGACCCTCGGCGTACAGACCCATCTCATCATGTCGGACGCCTCGCTCCGCAACCTCGGCATCGAGACTGGCTACACGCGCGAGGAAGTCTACGCAATGGCCGATGTCGTTTACGACAACAACGACGTCGGCGCGGCGGTCTCCAGCGGTTCGTTCGCGACCCGCGGCATGATTGTCGCCCCATGCACCATCAAATCCCTCTCGGCTATCGCCAATTCATTCAACTACAACCTGCTCGTAAGGGCTGCCGACGTTACGCTCAAGGAGGGCCGGAAACTGGTCCTGATGGTGCGCGAGACGCCGCTTCACAAGGGTCATCTCGACCTGATGCGCCACGCTGCAGACCTGGGCGCGGTCATCCTTCCGCCAGTGCCGGCTTTTTATCATGAGCCTAAGACCATCACGGATATCGTCATGCAGAGCGTCGGAAAGGCGCTCGACCAGGTGGGCGTCGCGCATGACCTCTTCAAGCGGTGGAGCGGACACGCCCCGGGCTCTGAAGAGTAGATCTTTTTGGCGCCGCTCGGCTGCTGCCGAGCAGCCGGACCCGCGGGATCAACGGTCAAGTCCGCTATACGTGCAGGGCGAGGAGTTCGCTGCCCACGAAAGTGGTTCCAGCGAGAGCCCGAGAATTTCTCTTGTCATTCCGAGCTGCCGCTGCGGCGCCCTGAGCGAAGCGAGAGGGGCCTCCGCAGCGAGGAATGCCCGCTGCGGGGTTCAGCGCCAGCCCTCGCTCAGGTCGTGCAGGGCCCCGGATCAGGCCAGCTCCCGAGTTTCGCCGCCCTGATGAGCCAGTGGTGCTTTGCGTGGCGCCAATATTTGGGTCATTTTACGGTACCCGACAGCACCGCAATGTAGGTGCCGGAATTCGAGCCGTATGAGTAAGGGAGGGATAGGTCCCCTGACTGCCTGCCGCTAGCTGCTGGTGGCGGTGTGAACTCCAGCGAAATTTTGCATTTGCCTTTTGGTGCCAGGGTCTGAGCCGAGCACGTGTCGGCCGTTTTCGTGAACCCACTGCTAATCGACACATTGCCGGCGATCACGCTGACGGTGCCCGGATTGCTGATTGACAAAGTTCGTGGTTTTCCGGACGAGCCTGCGGCAGCAGTGCCCAGGTTTTCCGATTTAGGGCCTTTGAGCGCTACGCTAAGCCCGGTTCCTGCCAGCGAGATCTGCGGCTCCGGACTGCCGTTGAAAGGAATCGTGAGCGTGTCCGAAAACGCGGCCGGCGCCAAGGGTTGGAAGTTCAGCTCGAAGGTGCAGGTTTTTTTTGGCGCGAGGGTTTGCCCCGAACATTTATCGGAGCCGGCCACTATCGCGAAGGGCGCCGCCGGAGAGATCGCCCCGATCACAGCAGAAGCACTCTTCGAGACATTGATGACCGTCGTCTTCTTCGCTTTGCTGACCCCGTCGCGTCGACTGCTTGTGGTGCCGTAGAAGTTGCCGTCGCTGCCTTGGATCACGCCGGCCTGAGGCCCGGTGCCGTCGGGGCAACTCGCTTGGCTGCAGAAGGAGTGAAGGGTGGTAAGCTTGCCCGAAGGCGTGAGCTTGAACACCGTGCCGCTGTCCAGCGCGCCGCCACCAAAAGTGGTGCCATAGAAGTTGCTGTCGCTGCCTTGTGTCACGCCAGCGACCGGATTCTCGCCATCGGTTCCACTGAAGGAATACAGCACGGATTCGGTGAGGGTCGTAGCGAGGGCGGGAGCGTTGCGTTCTGACGTTCGCGGTGCGCTCGAAAGCGCGGTGGCCGAAATCGCGAGCATCGCGGCGCCAATCGGCGCGAGCGTGCCGAGCCAGCGTTTTCTCGCCTTTGGTGTCATCAGCTCCCTCCCGGCCGACAAAAAAGGCGATTTGGTCCGGCTAGGTCACCGCCCAGCCGCATGACGATTGCAAAACATAAGCTTCAGTGCAAACGGCGCCTTTCGGGCGAGAATCCAAATCTGTCGCTCACTTAAGTCTAGTTTAAGGAACTCGGGCAACAAGCGAGCCGCCTGTCATGACTTAGGCGAGGCGGCGGGCGGGATCGCCATCGCACCATCGACCCCTCGAAATAGAATCGGCGGTACGTGCCCCAACGATAGCGGCTCGTTGCTGCTCGCGGGTTACTGTGCGAAGCTGATCCGAACAACGGACCATGCGCTGTCCGATCTGCAAGACCCCGGTTGACGGTTCGCCGAATAACCGCTTCCGGCCGTTCTGTTCGGAACGCTGCCGCAACGCGGATTTAGGCTCATGGGTAAGCGAAACTTATCGAATCACCGGTAACAGGCGCGAAGACCGCGAGCATCCAGATGACCGCAAAGAGAAGCCTCGTTGAGCGGAGACGCCCCGCAGACGGCGCCAGCGGGGCTCCGGGCGGCCCAGGGCCACATGCAGAGGCGTATAAATTTTTTTGCTGCGAATGACATGCGCGCGAGTTAATGTAAGACGAGTCCGATGATTAAGAACGCTAAATTCGTTGTCGGTATTGTCTTGATAGTTGGCGCGATCGGCTACCTGATCGCTTCGGCGGTAAAGAGCACCTCCGAGTACTATCTGACTGTAAACGAAGTTCAGGGCCGCTTAAGCGAGCTTCAGGACGAGACCTTCAGAGTTGCAGGACGGGTCGAACCTGGCACCATTAGCTGGGACGCTCAAACGCTGACGCTTGCCTTTGCGATTACTTCGCTCCCAAAGGAGGCCGCGAAGGCTACGGCGCCGTCCGACCCTGTCTCTTTCCGAGTGATCTCTCGTGGCGAGCCTAAGCCGGACATGTTCGCGGCCAACCGCGACGTGATTGTGGAGGGGCGCTTCGGCAGGGGTGGCGTCATCGAGGCCTCTCAGGTTCTGACGAAGTGTCCCTCGAAATACATCCCGGAGCACGGGGAAAAGCAGGTTTCCGATGCCGCTGCTAGGTGAGTTGGCCCTGGCGCTTGCCCTGATGCTCGCGCTCTACGCGATCGGGGCGAGTGTTTACGGCGCCCGGCGCTCGGCGCCGCAATTTGTCGCAAGCGCGCGCCACGCTCTGTGGGCGATGTTTGTCCTGACGACGATCGCCGTGGCGGCGCTGTTAAACGCGCTTGTGAGCAGTGACTTTACCTTGGAGTACGTTGCCGCTTATTCGAGCGTGACGCTTCCGCTCGGTTATAAGTTGGCTGCGCTCTGGGGTGGCCAGCAGGGTTCGTTGCTTTTATGGACCTGGCTGCTGACGCTGTTTGCGGCAATCGTCGCGCTGCAGAACCGGCGGCGCAACTCGCAGATAGCGCCGTACGTTTTCGCCGTGCTTGCCGGGGTTGCGGTTTTCTTCCTGGGGATGCTGAACTTCATCACGCCACCCTTCCAGGAACTCGCGGTGCCTGCGAGCCGGGGTACCGACCTTAACCCGCTGCTGCAGAACTACTGGATGGCGATTCATCCGCCGTCGCTTTACACCGGTTACGTAAGCGCGACGGTACCGTTCGCTTTCGCGTCAGCAGCGTTGATAACGGGCCGTCTCGACGACTCCTGGATTCGCACGACGCGGCGCTGGGCGCTTTTCTCCTGGTTCTTCCTCACCCTGGGCAATCTGTTCGGCGCGCGCTGGGCTTACGAGGTCCTGGGATGGGGCGGTTACTGGGCTTGGGACCCGGTCGAGAACGCTGCCCTGATGCCGTGGTTAGTGATGACGGCGTATCTGCATTCGGTGATGATCCAGGAACGCAAGGACATGCTGAAGGTTTGGAACCTGGCGCTCGTGGGGATGGCCTTTGGGCTGACGATCTTCGGCACCTTCATAACTCGAAGCGGCGTTATCTCGTCGGTTCATTCGTTCACCCAATCGGGACTTGGCCCCTATTTTGTTGCATTCCTGGTGACGGCTGCGGTTTTCTACGTCGGGCTGCTGCTTTTTCGTCTTCCGACTCTGCGGACTCCGGCCGAGTTCGAATCCTATCTGTCGCGCGAGGCCGCCTTCCTGTTCAACAATCTGGTGCTGGTAGGAATCGCTTTCGCGGTCTTCTGGGGCACTCTCTTCCCGCTGCTTTCGGAAGCGGTGCGCGGCGTGAAGATTACGGTTGGACCGCCGTTCTTCAACCAGGTCGTGGGTCCGCTCGCCCTCGCGCTCATGTTCCTGATGGGAGTAGGGCCGCTTATCGCCTGGCGGCGCGCCACGGCGTCGAAACTGGTGTCGTGCTTCGCTTCGCCCGCGATAGTTGGCGTGGCTGTGGGTCTGGCGCTTGTATGGATGGGCCTTCGGCAATGGTACGTGCTGGCGGCGTTTTCGCTTGCCGCTTTTGTTTTGGCCACCGTGGCAGTGGAGTTCCACCGTGGCGTAGGCGCCCGGCGGCATCTGGTGGCCGAGAGCCGCCCCCGCGCGCTGGCCAACCTGGTGGCCAAAAACAATCGCCGCTATGGGGGCTACATCGTTCACGTCGGCGTGATCCTGGCCTTTGCCGGAATTGTGGGCTCCTCCTTCTTCAAAACCGGCGTCCAGCGGGTCTTCAAGCAGGGTCAGACCGTTACGGTCGGCTCGTATCAACTCAAATTCTTGGGGCTGAAAGGGACCGAAACGCCCGAGGTCGAAGCCGAATATGCGCGCTTTAGCCTGAGCCAGGATGGCAGGTCGCTGGGCGAGATCGCTCCGGCACGGCTTTTCTACCCCGTCTCCCGCCAGCCTGCCAGCAAGGTCGCACTGCGCTCGACTCCGGTCAACGACCTCTACGTCGTGCTGGCCGCGGCCGACGACCAGGCGCAGACCGCAACCGTGGAGATTTTCCTGACGCCGCTGGTCTTTTGGCTATGGGCGGGCGGCCTGGTCATGGCCTTGGGAACCGTCGTTGCGGTGTGGCCCGACGTACGCGAGCGTGCAGCGATAGCCGCGATGCTGCGCTCCGATGAGGCAATCGCGGGCGAACCCGCCGCCGGAGGCAAGTAGAAGTTGGCCGTTGGAGAGCGGCGCGCGGCCATGCGGCTTGCCGTGGCGGCCGCGGCGGGGTTGGCACTGATAGCGGTGCTTGGGGCTGGTGTCATGACCGCGCCCGGCGCCAACGGCAATCTCGCTCAACGAGTGGCCGAAGCGCTGACGTGTCAGTGCGGATGCGGCCTGACGGTTGCCAACTGCAATCATCCCAACTGCATGTTTTCCGTCCCGGCACGCAAGAAGATCGCAGCGATGGTTGGCCGAGGGATGACCTACGCGCAGATAATCGACTTCTTTCGCCGCAAATACGGGAGGAAAATCCTCTCGGCACCGACCACCACCGGTTTCGACCTGCTGGCCTGGATCATACCTTTTGTGGGAATTGGTCTGGGCGGGCTCGTGATTTTGATCGCGGCTGGCCGATGGCGTGCCCGCACGTCGGCGCAGGAAGCAACTGAAAAACCGCCGCCGGTTTCCGAGACGGCTGACGACTCGCGTCTTCGGGAACGTCTGGAAAAAGAGTTGCGCGAGCGCTTCTAGCGGGGGGTTGAGAAGCTGAGGCTTTTGTCACTTCGGGGAAATTGGTGATCGGCTCCTTGCGAAAAAATTTGCTTCCTGCCCTCAGGTTTCTCCCTGAGCGAGAAACTCCCGCTAAGAGAGCGGGTTTTGAAAAAGCTTTTTCAATAACCTGCCAAGGTTCAAATCTACCGTGATTTACCTCGCTGCCATTCTGGTGATCGCCGCTGTGGCACTGTTCGTTGCCGCGCCCCTGATGACGTCCAGCTCTGCGAGCGTTACCCGCGGCTTTGAGCCAAGCGCTTCCGAGCGCCTCGAGCACGAGCAGTCGCTCGCACTGGCGGCGCTGCGGGATCTCGAGTTCGACCACGAGATGGGCAAGCTCTCGGAGGGCGATTACGTTTCCCTTCGCGCTACGTTGGAGCGTCGCGCACTAGCCGCGATGAGTGGTCTCGAGCAGGTTGCTGGCGCCGAGACTACCGCAGGCGCGGCGGCACGTCGGCGGCCGGTGTCCGTGCCGGGCCGGCCGCGGCCGCCCGGGGGGCCTTCGGATGCGGCCAGGATGCAGGGCCTGGCTGGTGGACGGCGGGTCGCAGCGGATCGGCGCCCCTTTAAATACTGCCCTCAATGCGGCAGCGCGGTTCGCATGGACGGAGCGAAATTCTGCGCTGAGTGTGGGTTAGAGCTGGTAATCGGCGAACCCTCGTCAGGTGCTGTCGGGGCACAGCGATGAGCCAGGTGCCAGTGAGGCTGCGCGGGCTGGCCAAGAGCTACGGGCTCAAGCCGGTGTTGCGCAGCGTCGAACTCGAAATCGCCCCCGGCGGCTGCGTCGTCATCGTGGGTGACAACGGATGCGGCAAATCCACGCTGTTGCGGACGATCGCCGGGCTAAGCCGTCCGAGCGGAGGGGAGGCGTTGCTGTTCGGCGAGGAGGCGTGGCGTCTTGCAGGTCCGATGCGCCAGAGGGTGGGCGTGTTGTCACATCAGAGCTTCCTTTACCCGAACTTGACCGCCCGCGAGAATCTCGAATTCTATGGCCGGCTCTACGGTGTGCCGAAAGTGGGCGCTGCCGCGGGCCGCTGGCTCGAAAGGATGGGGCTTGCCGCGGTGTCGCGCGCACGCGTTGGTACTTTTTCGCGCGGCATGGAGCAGCGCCTGGCGTTGGCGCGGGCGATGCTCGCGGCGCCTGAGGTGCTCGTGCTTGACGAGCCATTCTCGGCGCTGGACGGCGAGGGGACAACGCTCGCCGTGGCGCTTATCAAAGAAGCAGTCGCGCAAAGGACGGCGGTGGCCATGAGCACGCATGGCAGGCCGCCGCTTAGCGGCTTTGAATTTAAGACACTGCGCCTGGTGGCCGGAGTACTGAAGCCGGCGGCTTTGGATGAGGCTGGCCGGGAGGCGGTGACTGGTGCCCGAACCGGGCTGGCGGGAAGCGTTGATGGCGGGACTGTCGGCGGTTTTGCTCAAAGACCTGAAGCTTGAGCTCCGCAGTGGCCAGAGCACAATTGCGCTGGTCGCCCTCTCGCTGCTCATCCTGGTCGTGCTGGTGTTTGCCCTGGGGAACGAAGGCGTGCGTGGGCCCGAAGGCGCGGCCGGTGCGTTGTGGGTTGCACTGGTCTTCGCCGGGACCGTCGGCGCAACCAAAGCGCTCCTCGCCGAGGGCGAGAACGGATGCTTGCGGGGCCTCGTTATCAGTCCGGTTGACCGCGCGACGCTGTTTGCCGCGAAGATGATGGCGGCGGCAATTTTTATGGCGATCGCCGAGATAGCTGCAGTTGCCTTGATGGTGCTGTTTTTCAATCTGGAGTTTGACGCGCGCCTGGCCCGAATCGTCCCGATTCTCGCGCTTGGCATCGTCGGGTTCGCGGCGTTGGCAACCTTGCTGGCGGCAGTCTCCGGGCGCACGCGCGCAGCCGACCTGCTGATGCCGATTCTGGCGGTGCCGATGTTCGTGCCGGCGCTTATCGCTGGGGTCAAAGCAAGCGCAGGTGTGCTTGCAGGGCGCCCGCTTTCCGGCCTTCAGGCGTGGCTTGGCATTCTCGTAGCGTTTGACATTATTTTTGTAGTCTCCGGGTATCTCTTGTTTGAGCAGGTCGCGCGGGAGGACTAGCAGTGAGGGCCAGGAGGAGACCCCGATGAAGCGGGCCTTGACGACCGGCCTGGGTGCAAGCGGAAGCGCGTTATTGCTCGCGGCGCTGGGAATGGTTTTTCTGTACGTCCCCACCGAAGCAACTCAGGGGATTGTCCAGCGTATTTTCTACTTTCATGTGCCATGTGCGTGGATTGCTTTTGTGTCCTTCGCGCTGGTTGCCATCTGCGGCATCTTCTACCTATGGCTTGACCAGCAGGTATGGGACGACCTTGGGTACGCCGCCGCCGAGGTCGGAATGGTGTTTTGTACGCTCGTGCTGATCACAGGCTCGCTCTGGGCCAAGCCGATCTGGGGGGCTTGGTGGACCTGGGATTCGCGCCTTACGACCACGCTCATACTGTGGCTCCTGTACGGCGGTTACCTGATGCTGCGGGCGATGAGCGAAGACACTGCGCAGGTCGCACGCTACGCCGCCGTCGTCGGCATCGTTGCAGCGCTTGACGTGCCGGTAATCGTTGTTTCGGTTCGGCTCTGGCGCACGATTCATCCGGCGGTACTGGTGACGCGCCAGGGCGGGCATGGGCTGGAAGATCCGCGGATGGTTGCGACGCTGCTGGTGTCGATTGCCGCCTTCACGCTGTTCGCTGCCTGGCTGCTGATGCTTCGCTTCGCGACCCTGCGGACCCGGACAAGGCTTAACGAACTCGCGCGCCACCTGGCGCTGAACGAACTGTCGCGCAGGGGAGAAGAATGAATTTCGGCTATCTGTTCGCTGCCTACAGTGTCATCTTTGTCGTTATATTTCTGTACGTATTGTTCCTATGGCGTCGGCAGGCGGCCTTGGAGCAGGAACTGACGGCGCTGGAGGACAGATTCAGGGCGCTCACCGAAAAGGGCGGGGCGCCGAGAGCCAAGGTCAGAAAAGTTTGAAAAAAGCTCCCTGCAAGCTGTTGGGTAATTGGCAATTTCAAGATTTCAGGCAAGCTCGTACTCAACACCATGAGAACAACCCGGCTTCCTTCCTTTAGTTCTGCTCCTCCGGGAGGAATTGCAGTGACGAAAGTAGCCGGACCTCTCACGCGCACCGTGGGCTTTGGTACGGGAAGCGGCGCCTGCGCGTAGGCGCGCGTGCGTCTTGCCGCGCTCTTCTTGTAAGCTGCTCCGATGGAGTTTCGCGACTACTACAAAGTGCTTGGCGTAGACCGGGGCGCCGCGGACGCCGCGATAAAAAGTGCCTACCGGAAACTGGCCCGCAAATACCACCCCGACGTCAACCCGAACAACCGCGAAGCTGAACAGCGCTTCAAAGAGGTGAACGAGGCCTACCAGGTGCTCGGTGACCCCGAGAAGCGCAAGAAGTATGACGCTCTGGGTGCCGACTGGGAGCGCGGCGCCTCAGAAGAGGAGATGACGAGGCGCTACGGATGGACCGAACGTGGCACCACCGGGCGCAGGGGCTTCGAGGGCGGCGACTTCAGCGAGTTTTTCAGCCGGTTTTTCGGTTTTGGGGGAGCTGGTGGACCGTTCGCATCGCAGCGCAGGAGGACCGGTGACTTCGGCGGCTTCGGCTTCTCCGGCGCTCCGGCGCGCGGTGCCGACGTACAAGCGCAAGTTACGATAACGCTTCGCGAAAGTGTTGGCGGCACCACGCGCCGCCTCGAGCTTGAAATTCCCGCCCAGTGTCCGCAGTGCGGCGGGACAGGGATGGTCACACGCGAGGAGGCCATGGGCCGGGCGCGGGTTGTGCGAGCGGCTGAGTCGTGTTCGCGATGCGGAGGCAGCGGGACGGTCAACCAGCATCGATCGCTCGAAGTGAAGATTCCGCCCGGAATGACTGACGGGTCGCGGATGCGCCTCAAGGGTCAAGGCGGTCTGGGTACGCGCGCGGGCCAGAGCGGCGACTTGTATTTGACCGTTCAAATACAGCCGGACCAGGTATTTACGCTGTCTGGCCGCGACGTGCGATGTGCCCTGCCGGTCTGGGATTACGAGGCCGCACTGGGAGCCGAGGTGGTGGCACCTACTGTCGAGGGCCGAATCTCGCTAAAAATACCCGCGGGAAGCCAGAGCGGGCGCGTCCTGCGGCTGCGCGGCCGTGGACTCCCGGCGCGTGGTAAGGAAGCTGCCGGGGACCTCCTCTACGAGATTAAAGTTCTAGCGCCCACCGATCTGACCGATGAGGAGAGACGCCTCATGCAGCAGCTTGCCGAGCGCCGCAGGACCCGAGGCGTTGCCGACCCTCGCGCTGAGTTGGTGCGGGCCAGGCCGGCCTGATTGCGCACGATGGCCAGAGCAAAGGGGCGAAAACGGCCGGTTGGACGCGCCAAGGCGGCTCCGATGCACGGTGATAGGCTG
>JAJYVB010000095.1 GCA_021792265.1 Deltaproteobacteria bacterium
ATAAGGGAGGAGCGACAACGCCCACAGGTAGGCTTGCCCGAGATGACCCAAGCCAAGGAGCCAAAGCTTGTTCGGAAGGTAATCGATCCTAGGGCCGTCGTGGGAGGTTGCCGACCAGTTGTCGATCACATCCGGTTCCCAGAGCGAAATCCCAATCTCGCGCAATCCCGCCTCCGGCGTATCCCGCCGTACGAAAAGGAACGCTTCGTTCACGGCGAGAGCGGCCGCCAACATGGCAGAAAGCGGGAATTCGGCATCAAATCCAAAGGGCGGAGTTGCGCCGGCAGGAACGATGCTCGCCCGCCATCCGCTGAAAACGACCCGAACCGCGAAACCTGCGTCATGTGGCGCAAGGGTGCTGCCGATAAGAACCGTGGGGATATGCGGCTCGATCGACTGGACGCGGCGCGCACCTACTCGGTCCATTGTCCGCGTTATGTCGAGGCTTTCGGCGATGAGATTCGGGATCGGGACGTCGGCCGGCAAGGCTACCTGGACGCCGCCCAGAAATACGCGACTTGCGAGTTGCAGAAAAGTCACCAACGCTGCCTGGTGTGACCACGACCATTGAATCTCTGGGCCGACGGCGATGCCGATCCGATAGCCGGTGAAGATGCGGTGGGCGTGCTCGATCGACTCTGCCTCGCCGGTGTCCATGGCGAGTTTCACCAGCCGGTTCAGCTCGTCCGGTGTGACCGTGTTCATTGGATCTCAAGCTCCTCAGCCTCGATAGTGAGTACCTTCGAGGCGCGGTTACCGCGAAAGGTTGTCCAGCAGTGCCGGCCGCGATAGACGTAGACACCGATATCGGTCGCGGAGATCGGCCCGTGCGCGAAATTCGGCACAATCAAGGCGATATGGCCGGGGATCGATATCATCGGATGGGCCCTGTCAGAATGGCTCTGACCGGGTCCGTGTGGATGGGTATGCGCGTCAGCGACAACACTCAGTGCGTCGCGGCTACACAGCTCCCACAGGCGGCCGTAGTAACGGCCGTCGAATCGCACGTAACCTTCATTGAGGCAGTTCGGGTCGAGGTCGTCGTAGAGGACAAAGCCGGTCGCCATCCGCTCGGCACCCTCACCGGTGCCGAGCAGGAACGCGCCGCTTTCGCGAACGCCGCCGCCACGTTCCCGCAGTCCTTGAAGAATCTGCTGCCAAAGCGTTGCGCGGATCCGCAGTCTAGGCTGCGACGCGCGCGATATAGTCCCGGGATTGAAGAAGCTCATGAACGATTTCCAAATATTGAGTGATTCCCTTGGACGGGTTCCAGATTTTCGACGGGTGCTCGGTACGCCAGTTGTCGTGGCCTTCGATCGCAGTTCTGTCGCAGGGGAGATATAGCGCAACGCCTCCTTTCCAGTCGTTCCTGAAGACGGCGGCGATCCGACCGCCCCCTTTTGGCCATAGAGGAAAATCTAGGGGCGCGTTTCTGTTGACGTCCCAGAGCCGTGCCGTCGGTGGGTTCTGCGGGTAACCGGAACAATCAAAACGCAACACGTATTCGTGGCCGTCGCGCGCGGTGACCGCGATGTGGACGTTGGGCCAGCCCACCGAGACGAGCCGCCAGCGCTTCCTCGCCTCTCCGGCGAGAAAGCGCCCGGATTCGAGATCCGCCCACAGTGCCTTCTCGTCGGGCGCTATCATGCGGCGCCCTGGATGCGGGGGTTCGGCACCAGGTCGAACGCGATGGCGCAGGCTGGACAGGTGGCGAGCGTGCCGATGTGCACGTCCACATCCGGCTGCTCCTGCGTGCCAGCGATCTGCAGGATCAGCTCTGCCGCATCCTCCTTGGTAATGCCGAGCTCCTTCGCGGCCAAGCGCTTGACGGTGCCAACCGTCACTCCCGGACCGAAAGCGTGCTCCACCGTGCGGCTGGAGTACGTCACCTTCACCGCGACACGGCGGCAGCGATGAACGTGCAGCCGCACGCCGTGCTTACCCGCCAGCGACTCAAGTGTTGCGGTGTCCTCGAGCGGCTCTTCTCGGTCCTCCAGGAACATCGCCGCCTCACCGTTCATCTGGACGCCGAGCTGCGACGCGCAGGCGCGCTTCACGTCCAGCGCCGTGCTGCGCGGCTCGAGTTGCAGCCGCACGATATCTTTGATGCCCTCACCTTGCAGAAAAACGTTGATCTTCGACATGTCGGATCTCCTTGCGATCATTTGCGGCGCCATGCCGCCTTACACCCAAATAATCGCGCGGAAATCCCACATCCGGTAATCCACGGGAGACAAAGCCTTACGGAAGCTGGACGGTCCCGTCCGGGAGGGACGGACAGTAGAAGAAATGCGGGCAGCGCGGGCAACTGAAGGAGTCCGGTTGCGGCGGGAAAGTGCCGGCACGGATGCTGGCCGCCGCAGCCGCGGCCTTCCCCATGCGGTTTTTCCTCTTTCTGGCGCTGGGAGCGATCAGCGTCCGGGTATTTCCGGTCAGATGAATTGCCTCAACCTCATATCGCCCTTCGCCATACCTCTCCGACGCGGCGGCATGATAGAGCGTGTAAATCCACTCGTCCTCCTCCCTGTCGGATAGCTTGCCGGTGCGGATGCGGCGCAGGAGCATCGTCCCGTCACCGCGTTTCGCAACCTGGTCCGGGTTGACCTCGACCTTTCCGTGGAAGAGGTCGACGGCGAAAGCCTCGGCTTTCTGGATATCCAGTCCCTCGCAAGCAGCCTGGAAGTTTTCGATCGTCTGCTGCGCGATATGTCGATAGTCCTTCTCATAGGCGTGTTCCAGCGGACCCCGCTTTTCCCAAGTCGACTCGAGCTGTCGCAGCAGCCAGTCCTTGTTTCCCGCCTTGTCATGCTCCTTGGCGGCCCGAATAGTCTCGTAGACGCAGTCGTGTGCCTTGACGAACGGCGTTTCGCGCTGACGCCCCGCCAAGTCCAGAAGATACGTGTAGAGAAACCGCCGGGGACACCTGTCGAACCGGCTCAGCTCATCCCCGTCGATGACACCCGAAGGGCCGGCAGCAACAGGCACGACCCAGTTCTTTTCCGCATCCGCCGATGTGGCGGCCACGGGAAAGCCTCGTACATTGTTGAGCGAAGGAACCACCTTGCCAACGAACTCCGATGGCTTTGCTGCGTTGCCGTAGTGGCGCAGCTGTGACCGCGCGCGCGACATGGCAACAAAGTATAGGCACTCCTCCTCGGCGGCGTGGATGCTCTTGTGGTAGTCCCTTCCGCTCGTCAATCCCGCTTCATCAACCATGCCGTCGGGCGGTGGGCAGCGCACTCCCCGATACTGAAGCGGAATCTGCCCTTTCGTCATGCCCGGAACGTGGACGGCCTCGAACTCGAGACCCTTGCTGCCATGGATCGTGAGCATTCTTACCGCGTCCGCATGGCGCGCCGCGCTCGGGATTTGCCGCAAATCGCGCTCGTCGCCGAGAACGACAAGATGGCGGATGCGCTCGAGTAGACGGTAGATCGGCGGCCCCTTGCCGCGCGCGTGCGGCTCGCGGACGAAATTCAGGAATTGCCAGATCGCGACGCATTTCATCTGGTCGCGCACGTCGGCGCTCTGCGCGAGAGGTTTGAGGAAGGACGAGCGCTCGAATAGATATACACAAAGCACATCCCAGGGCGACGAGTTCAGGGAGAACCCGTCGAGGTCCCTTGCAAGGGCGGCGAATCCGTCGCGCGCGGCGGGGGAGAGCCCTTCGATGCTGTCAGCGCTTTCCAAGGCGTCGAGCGCCGGCGTGCGGGTGTCGTGGCAATGAGCCAGGAACAGCGACACATCCGCCAGCGGAACACGATAGGGCCCAAGCGTCGCCAAGCGCACGAGCGCGCTCCCGGCAGGGTCGGCGATGAACGAGAGGAGCGATAAGAGACCTCGGATCTCGTCCCGCTCGAAGAGACTGCCAAGGTGCAGGACCGGGATGCCGCGCTTTTCGAGCGCCGCGGCGAATTCGTTCAGACGGGAATTCGACCGGAAGAGCATCGCCTGAGCCCGCAGCGGAACCCCAGATTTTTCCAGCTCGCGCACACTGGCCGCAGCGGCGGCCTGCACGGCCTCCTCGTCGGAAACGGGTCGGAGCTCCGGGGCCAAGCCGCTTTTTCCCCTGTCGCCGGTTAGCTCGAGTGGCAGCATCCCTGTCGATGCGGTCATGGAGCGCGAGAAGCCACAGTACGCATCGGTGATCTCCTGGGTCGACCGGTAGTTCTTGCGCAGGCTAAGGCGCTTCGCGCTGGGAAAATCGGACTCGAACCTCGCCATGTTGGCCGAAGACGCCCCGCGGAACCGGTAGATGGACTGCCGCGCATCACCGACCACCCAGAGCCGCTCACCGTCACCGGCCAACGCCTTCAGCATCCGCGCGCTCGCCCGGTTGACGTCCTGGTACTCGTCCACCAGCACGTGGCGGTACTGCATCTGGAGTGTAGCGCGCAGGGACGCGTCCTCTTCGAGGGCTAGCGTCGGCTTCATGATGAGATCACCGAAATCGAGCAGCTTGTGTTCGGCGAGGAGCTTCTCATAGCACTCGTAGACCGCAGCGACCTCAAGCGCCTTCTCGGCTGTCTCGCGCGAATCGTCATCGCGTGCTTTGTCCAGCATCTCCTGCGCGAGCCTCTTGTACGCCGCGGGTGATACCAGCTCGTCCTTCGCGCGCGAGATGGCGCCGAGGATATCCTTGAGATTAATCAGCGGGTCCCACAGATTCTTGTAGTGGCTGAGCGGAAGCAGCGGCAAAACCTCTTCCAGGAACGCCACGGCGTCACTCTTGTCGATCACGGCGACATCGGGCGGATAGGCGAGTTTTGGATGATCGTAATACTTGCGGATAAGCTCCAGCCCAAAGGCGTGGAACGTTCCGGTCCATACGTTGGCCGCCGCTTCTGGAAGTACGGCGCTTACCCGTTCGGCCAACTCCTGCGCCGCCTTGTTCGAGAACGTAAGAGCAACGATCGAGGCGGGATCAGCGTTCTGATTGATCAGATGCACAATCCTTGCGACGAGGGTCCGCGTCTTCCCTGTGCCGGGACCGGCTTCGAGAAGCAAGGGGGCGCCGGAGAATTCGGCGGCCTTGGCCTGGAACGGATCGAGCGGTGGATCTTGCTCCCGCCTTTCTGGATCGGGGTTGGCGTAGCTTGGGATAAGCAGTGCATCGATGAGCTGCTGCCGGACGACCGCGAGCGGCAACCCGAGGTTGCTTGCAATGCTCTCGGGAAACTTGGCGTCGTCGAAATACAGTGCGCGCACTTGCGGCTGCGGCAGCAATAGCTCTCTGGCGAAGACGTTTGCCTGAAGTTCACGTCGCTCCTTGGCACCGTAGCCCGCAACCCGGTCGGCCCCTACGGGGGAGGCTTCTCTCGATGCCGATACGTCGACGTCGTCACGAGAGCAGCTGGTCCCGTTCTCCGTGGCATGAACATAAAAATGCGCAAGCTCGTGCCCGACGAGAACCGCCACGTTTTCCTCAGACAGGTTGTTAACGTGGTAGATCGCACCGTCCTGCCGCGCCAGCACTGCAAGCGCGCCATTCAGAAGCGAATCCGCGGGCTCGAGCGGCCAGATTTCCAGATCTGCCTTGGCCGCCAGAACCTTGACGAGGTCGATCGCCTTCGGCCTTCCGGGAAGCTCGCTCAGCGCTTCCTTGTTCTTCTCACGCGCAAGTTCTCTAACCTTGTCGAACGCGTCCATCGCTCAGGCTTTGAGTAATGCTTGCTTCTGTTCCTCGCCAAGAGACGAGCTACGTACCGCGTCCTCAAAGCTCTCTTTGCGTTCAGTCACCGATGGTTTACCTTCGGCCTTGTAGGCGGCTCCAACATGTACCATCGGAGGAAGCCGCAGGTAGTTGCAGAATTCATCCATGGTGCGACCAAGCAGTCGGGCGAAACGCTCTAGAAATGCACTCGGTACCGTATTCGGATCGATTAATCTGTTTCGAAATTTTGTAAACAAAGGCGTGTCGATCCCTAGTTCGTCGCGCATGGCGCGGGCACGCGGGAACGGCAATCCTTCGAAGGGATTGACCGCTTGCTGCCCCGACAACCCGGTTGCAGCTTCTTTTCCCGTTTCCCTCTCGCGGATTCGATCATAGAGGCGGCTGATCGCTCTCGAAACGAGCGGGCTTGACTTATTCACAACGTCGTCGCTCGCCGCCTCCGTGCCCGCCATGGCCTCGTCGATCAGCCACTCCAGCGCATAGTCGGTCAACTCGCGCGCGTACTGTGGATACCGCCTGCAGTACGCTTCCAGGATCGCGGGCTTCGGCCCGCCACCCGCCTCAACGCGAAACTCGAGCATCACCGATTCCAGGTTCACTTGCTTCATTTGGTTCGCTTTCATGTTTTGTCCCTCTCAGTTTGGCGAAGGCCCTTTCGGCGCGTTTGATCCAGATTCGGATCGTCTTCTCGCTCTTGCCGAACTGCTTCACCAGCGTGTGTTTGTCCAGGTCTTCCGATTCGATCTGCATGTCGAGGTAGTGGTAGAGCAGGAAGGCGTCTAGGACATGAGGAGGAAGATGCGCCCGCTTCACTATCGCCGCAATACGATAGCGATCCTCGGGCGAGAGGTCGGCATCTTGTATCCCGGCCGGCAGGGTCACCTCGTTGCACGCCTCGTTTGAGGCGTACGCAGCATCGGGCGTCGGTTCCGAGTCCGTCTTGTTGTCGATGCCCTCCAGAACAACCTGCGCCTCGTCCTCAGCGATATCCTCGACCGAATCTCCGAACCGCTCCATGCGCTCGATCTTTCGCTTCTGCTTGCGGAAGGCATCGAGCCGGTTGTGTCGCAGCCAGTCGTTGAAGTTAACCTCGGCATAGTCCGCCAGATCGCTGTCTTCGTATATCTCGTCGACGATGCGGTCGGTGACCTGCTTGCAGATCTCCTCGCGGTCGATTTCGCCCAAGCCCCACAGGTGGCGCCGCAATATCACTTCGGCGCGCTGCATCAGGATTTGGACCAGCCCGTCGATCGGACCTAGGGTCGGGCTGCGCGTCGTCGCGATGCGCACCTCGCGCCTCAGGATGTGCACGAGCGCCTCCGAGGAAACGGTCGTCTTTCCCGACCGCTCACCCTCCCTGGTGCGCGCCAGCACCTCGGGCAGCATCAGCTTCTTAAGGCCTTCGAGCTCCTTCTCGACCTCCCGCCGCCGCCGGTACAGAGATCCGTCTGCGCGCCGTTTTCGAAGTGGGTCAACCATATTTCACCTCTTAGCATCACCGCCACCCGCACACCCCCCAACCAAAGCATTGACTACCTTGCTATGGTACCTACTTTTAATTAATCGCAGACCATCTCGATTTCCGGTAATCTCCGAAAATGTCCTCTGAAATCAGTGCCAAGCTGCTCTAGTACACCCGTTCTGCTTGCTATTGCAACCCAGGGTACGGACGGTGTCGGGCTGCTTTTGAGATTTTTATTGAGGCCGCAATAGGCGCAGTCAAGATCGGTAAAAAGGAAGTTTGGATTATGAACAACCATTGGTACCTTCAGCGAGCGGACACACAGGCGTCTGCATTGGAACCGCAGCGCACCGAACAATCAAGAACACCTTTTTGGCCAAGAGCAGTTCCTTTTCAGGAAGCGGACATTCGAAGTGGCGGCGCTGATCATCCAGTCGGCATTTGTCGAATGACCAGATACCCTCACAACCGCTACGCCACCCGTCATTTCTGGCCGATTTGTGACGCTCAGCAACTCCGCCGGTAACCCCATTGACGCGCCCCGCCCGGCGCTTGGACCCATCAGCGTGCTCTTCCCGCGCTTTGCTCTGGCAAATACGCGGCTGCCATGGCTTTCCGTCCCGCCGGTCGCCAGTGGACCGGAAGCGGAATGGGGCCGGAACACCAAGGGTACGGAAGCGTAATCCAGAAAGCGGTCGCGTGGGCCGATGGTGTACCCCGAGGTAACGGATGCGTATTCGTCACGGAACGGTGATGGCACAAAGCGAAACGGAAGTCGATCGGTTCCGTCCCGTGCAGCACGCGGGCGGCACGAAAGTGCAACGACAGCGGAACCGGACCTGCGGAGGTTTCGGTACAAGGTAAGGGGCGTGGGCCCACGGGCGGCACGCCGCCCGCGTCCCCCGCCCCACCTCTGCTCAGGGCCTTGCCCCGAGACCCCGATGCGCCGCGCTGCCGCTTGTTGCATCCTTCGACCTCTCGCGGGGGTGGCGATCCTTGCCGCCGTCCCTGCGGACGTTTCCCCGGCCACCGATTCCGGGCATGAATCCCGTTGCCCACCTCCGCCAGGACCGGCATAATCAGCGTGAGATCCGCCCCGAGATTGACCCGCGCCTCGAGCCGTTCCTGCGCGCGGTCGCACGCGCGCTGTGGCGCGACGTGAAACGTCAGATTGAGCACCACCCTCCGGAGACGCCGCCACGATGAGAGCCGCACTCTACGCCCGCAAGTCCACGGATGACAACGACCGCAACGCGGACAACAAATCCGTGACCCGCCAGGTCGAGCACGCGAAAGCCTACGCCGCAGCCAAAGGCTGGACGGTAGATGACGAGCACATTTACATTGACGACGGGATCAGCGGCGCCGAGTTCAAGAACCGCCCCGCGCTGCTTCGGATGCTCAACCGCCTGCGGGAGTTCAACGCCATCATCATGTCGGAACTCTCGCGCCTGGGCCGGGAGCAGTCGCAGACCTCCAACGCGCTCGCAAGCGTCGCCGCCAAGGGCGTGCGCGTCTTCTTCTACCTGACGGACGAGGCGGAAATCATCAAAGGAATGTTCCGCGCCTACGCGGACCGACACGGGCTCAAAACGATAGCCCGGGCATTGAATGGCGACCCCGGATGCCGCGAGGTGCTCAACCGCTACTTTGACGGCCGCACGCCCCCGCCCCCGCGCCAGGGGACGGGCTCCTGGGCACCGTCCAGTATTCGCGCGATGCTCCACCGCGAGCGCTACCGCGGCAAGGTGCCCTTCGGCAAGCACCGCAAAGTCGTGCGCGCGGGTGCGCGCACGAGGGAACGGCAGGACGAGTATCTCTTGACCGAACGCCCGGATCTGAGGATTGTGGACGAGGCGCTGTGGCAGCAGGTCCAGGCGCGCCTGCGCAAGCAGGCCGCCCCCACGCCAAGCGCCCCGCGCATCCGCGAATCCAAGTACCTTCTGTCCGGTCTATTGCGCTGCGGTCGCTGCGGGTCCTCGATGCTCGCCACAAGCATGGTCATCGGCACGCCACGCACCCGCCGGTCAGTCAGGCGGTACGCGTGTTCGTGGGCCAATTCCCGCGGCTCGACGGTATGCCAGAACACTGTCCGCCCGCGCATGGACGACCTGGATGCGGCTGTTATCGAAACCATAGAGCGGCAAATCCTCACGCCGGCCGCCGTTCGCCGGGTGATTGAGTTCGCCCTGGAGGAAGCACGTGCGGAGCTGCGCACGCCACCCGCCCTACGGGACCGCCGCGAGCGCGAATTATCCAAGCTGCGCGTAGAGCTGGACCGGCTGATCGCCCTGGTGGTGGGCGGCAAGGCGCCGGAGCGGGTCCTGGCCGAGATCGCGAGCCGCGAGGCGCGTATCCGTGAGCTCGAGCGCGAGATCCAGGCCGTTGCGAGCGAATCAAAATCGTGGAATTGGCAAGCGATGGAGGGCTTAATCGCTCAGCGCGCGGCGCATCTGCGCCACGTCCTGCATTCGGAAACCGCCGCGGCACGGTCAGCCTTGGTCGAGCTTCTGGCCGAGCCAATGAAGTTCCAGCCGCTCGGTCACAGGGAGTACGAGGTGAGCGGCCTGACCCGTGTCGGAATGCTTCTGGAAACTGCTAGCGAGAAAAGCCAAAAAGTGGCGTCCCCAAGGGGATTCGAACCCCTGTTACCGCCGTGAAAGGGCGATGTCCTAGGCCTCTAGACGATGGGGACCTCTATTGATACTCCGCGCCCTGCGGCCCAATCGGCGGCCGCGCCTGCAACGGGCGTAGAAGGCTCGCTACTCTAAGGGCAACATCTTGCAAAATCAAGTTCCGATCGGTTCTGCCTGTTCATGCCCGATCGTGCGCTGGCTCTTGGTGTGCGCCATGGGATGTCCCTATAAGCCACCCTCGCGCCCTCGACATTGCAAGCGGCATGGCCGGCCTCGGCACAGCCCACATTGTGGGCCGCATGGCTCATGTCCCTCTCACAAGAGGCTCGCCCGCAATGACTAAACAGCGTCTGGCCATTGCCAGCCGTATGGCGGGTCCCGGACTACGCGCCCCCGCTTATGCTCTCCCTCATGGGGCACAGCCGCAAAATGCCCATAACCGGCCATGCGCGCCCGCATGCCGAAACTCCGACGATATCTCTCTCACCCTAACCGAGACCTGCAAAGCATGATCCGACTACACCACCTCCCCGGCGCAAGGCTGCCTCGCCGCCCGCCGCGTCTGTCATCGATTTTTTTGCCATGCGTGCGTCAAGACCCCTTGCGTTTTTCGTCTCGCCGATGCACATTGAAAGTTGCCGAATCCGGTGTGCAGCCAACACCATTTCCCTGTCGGGCTGTGAGCGTCTACACTAGACGCAAGACGGCAAGTGAGAGGTTTGGGTTGGACACGACGGAACCGCGGCGTTATTTCCGGTGGGGGCGGCCGCATCGATCCCAGCAGGTGATGACCCACCCATGAGTATCACACGAGCTCCCGCAGCCCGCTGGCGGCGCCCAGTGTGGTCCACCGGCCGC
>JAJYVB010000096.1 GCA_021792265.1 Deltaproteobacteria bacterium
CGAAATGCCCTCGGCGCCAGCCGCTCCTGGCAGCGTTAATAAATAGCCCGGCTCGCCCGGTTTTGTTCTGCACGCCGGCCGGCAGCCGCCAGCCCATGTCGCGTTGGCCGCGCAGCGAGCGCGCCGACCCGGCAGGTTCCCGCTGGCGGCTGAACGAACTTTTGCAATCGTTCGACCGCCACTTCAGTTGGGTGCGTCCAGGCCGGGCCTTCGGACACCCGGCCTGGATGGCTCCACGTTTTCAGCGCATTATCTGGCTCAGTGCCTGGACGGTGTTGTATCTGTCAATGACAGTATAGTTCACGCCGTCGTAATTCTTGCACTGATCGTTGGCGCGAACCGCTTCGCCGTTAGGCTGTGCAGACACAGCGGCGCTTATGTGCACCGTTTGAAAGTCCCAGCCTAATTCGATGAAGTTCCCACTATCGGTTGTATAGCCAATTCCTGGAATCTGCAGGCCGGGATGACTAATCATCTGAAGTTTCCAGTACTTCATTCCCGCATCGTAAAGATCGGCCCAAAGATTCGCCCAGGTCTCGCTGTCCACCCACATGATACGTTTGCCGTAGCAGTAGCCGGCGCGCTGCGAGGGCACCCGGCGAACGTCGATAATATTCACCGGGCGCATCTCCCACGAGCCGATTGAAGGCTCGGGAAACAGGATGTCGTCGTAGTTGGATCGCTTGCCGTAAACGTTCGGATCGATCCGCACCATGCTGGGAGTCCATCCCGCCCTCAGGAACTTCACCGTCCATCGCACGAACCCGCCGTTCCAGCCGGTGTGGACATCGTCCTGAACAAGATCCGAACCAGCCACCGGCGAGCATCGCGACGCGTTCGAGAGCCGAAGGCTGCGGCGCAGGGCAGGAATGAACACGAACAGATCTTCAGGCTTCAGAGGGTTATCATAGTACAGTGTGAGCTGAGCCGTGTACTTCGCCTCTTCAGGCAACATGATTATCAGAAGTTCGCTGTAATCGATACCCTGCGCAGCCGGATCGGTAATCGGCTTCACTGGATCGCTTATGTGGCTTAGCCGACGATAAGAGAGCGCACCGCCCGTAATATGCTCGTTGCCGAAGCGGTCGCGGAGGTAGAGATACCACATCGGCTCGCATTCCAACCAGGGAAGGGGCCGATACCATGTGTTGACCAGAACCTTCCATCCTTTGAGTGGCGAATTTGGTTTGGGAAAGGGAAGTCCCGCGACGTAGCCGCTCAGCGAATGGCCGCCGTCCGGCAGTGCCACTATTTTTACCCGGCTCGCATACTTTTCCGTATTCTGTTCGTACGTGGGCCACCGGTAGTGATGAGTCTGGCCGATCACCATCCGGAAGCCCGGTTCGAACTTGAACGGTGCGGTGCCGGAAAAAATCGCCTGCAAGCCGGCCGGCATGAACTGCTGGTACTGACGCCAATTCTGCACCGTTATGACCGTGCCCGGCGGAACGGGCGGCGACTGGGCGCAGACCGCTCCCGCCACAAGCATCACGATTCCTACAATCCCTGCGGCTACGCATCCTCGCTTAAACATGGATACCTCCTGTCCCCTCGTTGTCTCATCAAAGCGACGCCGGACGAACGCATTCCACGCGTCGTTGTTACGGAGACGGGCTCGAGTCCGGCAAGCCGGACGCGCCTGAAGCCGGCGCCAGCGTGCGACCGCCGATCCCGCACCGAATCGGCAGGCTGCGCAAACCACTTGTCCGCAGATGTGAGGTGTTCTCTGATTAAGCCACAGGAAGGATAATGTCGGTCGCAGAGACCTTGCGCTGCGTGTCCGGCCAATCAAGCCTCCTTGGGGGCCACTCACCCACCAAAGTGGACTCCCGACAGCTATAAGTCCATATGTGTTAACCTACCATTTCTGCTAATAGGTCACAAGTCCCGAGCCAGCGTGACCGGAACGACTTTCTAGCCGCCAATCTGGAACATCGAACGGTGCTCCGTCGAGCGTCCTTCGAGCAGATGATGTCCCGTAGGCTTGACCTGAACCGCCTTCAGCAAAATCTGGGCAACGCGCTCCTCGGCGTCGTGCGCGCCTGAGCGAAGCACCTGGCGTACGTCGAGTTCGTCATCGTTGAGCAGGCACAGGTGGAATTTCCCGTCTGCGGTAAGCCGCATCCGATTGCAGGTCCCGCAGTAGGGTTCGCTGACCGGACTGATGAAGCCCACGACTCCACGGGCATTCGGCAAGCGGAAGTTGCGCGATTCGTCGGACGGGCTGGAAGCTTCAAGCGGGGCAAGCGGCCCCAACGCCTCCTCTATCCGCCGTCGCGTCTCGATATTGGAAACGTAGCGCTGCATTGCAAGCCGCGCGCATTCGCCTCCGCCAAGCGGCATCAGCTCGATAAACCGCACATGCCAGTCACGTTCCAGGGTGAGCTGCGCCAGGTCGGCCACTTCGTTCTCGTTGTAGCCGGCGGCCACCACTGCGTTGAGCTTGATGGGCGTGAGTCCGGCCTCCTCACAGGCGGCGAGCCCCTTCCAGATATCGGCCAAAGTTCCCCACCGCATCTGGCGTTCGACAGTGGCCGGGTTAAGGCTGTCGAGATGCACATTTACACGCCTGAGCCCCGCGTCCTTGAGTGGACGTGCGAGCCGCGCCATAAGAATCGCGTTCGTGGTAAGCGCCAGGTCTCTCACGCCACCGAGCGCGGCCAAGCGCTGGACGATTTCGAGCAGGTCAGGACGCAGCGTGGGCTCTCCGCCGGTCAGGCGGAACTTCCTGAAACCTGAGCGAAGTGCGGCGCGCACAACCGTCTCGATTTCAGCCGCGGTAAGGAGTTCTCCGTTGGAACAAAAACGGAGCCCATTTAGCGGCATGCAGTACACGCATCTCAGGTTGCATCGGTCGGTTAGCGAGATACGCAGGTAATCGATTTCCCGGTTAAACGAGTCCTTTGGCACAGTTGCGATGCTAACAGTTTGGCGCGAAAGGATACACCACGGCCGGTTCGGCATTATTCGCCGAATCTTGGCCCAGGGACGACTGGTAGCTTGGCGTTTTTTATGGGTGCTGCAAGCTCGGGCGTTTCCGCCATTGCATCGGCGCTCACTGCACCCAGAGCCGGCAACCGAGTTACGTCCAGAGCATCGAAGCTGGCTATGTCATGTTTAAAAATGCCTTGACCACTGGCGGTCGTCATTGTAAGAGTTGCTACCTATTCGGCTTTGAAGCGGCCAGGGAGCTGACTCGTCGGGAATTGCCATTACTTTCCTGGTCAGGAGCGTTGAGGGCGAGACCGATAGTATTTTCCTGCCAACAGTGAGTCTGCCCGCAACGCTTAAGCTTGAACATGCAGCGCCACGCTCGCGCGGGAGCGGGAGAGATTGCTATGCGCAAAGACATCGAATTCAGTGCCGAAGGCGTTACGCTTCGCGGTTGGCTTTATGTCCCCGACGGTGCGCGCAAGCCGGCGCCTACGGTGGTGATGGCGCACGGCTTCTCAGGCGTGAAGGAGGACTTCCTCGACCGCTTCGCCGAGGTCTTCTGCGCAGCCGGTGTGGTGGCGGTCGCTTACGACCACCGCAATTTCGGCGCCAGCGACGGTGAGCCGCGCCAGGAGATCGACCCCTGGCAGCAGATTCGCGACTACCGGCACGCGATTACGTGGGCTCGAATGCAACCGGAGGTGGACCGCGAACGCATCGGTATCTGGGGCACGAGCTACACCGGCAGCCACGTCTTGGTGGTCGCCGCTCTCGACCGGCGCGTCAAATGCGTGGTTTCCCAGGTGCCGGTTATGAGCGGATCCGTCAATGTCGGGCGGATGGTCCGCTCCGACCTGATACCTGCGATGAGAGCACAGTTCGACGCAGACCGCGAGGCGCGTTTCCTTGGCAAGCCGCCCGGAATGATCGCGGTCGCCTCTCCCGATCCCAACGTTCCCTGCGCACTGCCGACGCCGGACTGCTGGGATTGGTTCGTTGAGACCCAGAAGCGTGCGCCGGCGTGGCGTAACGAGGTCACATTGCGATCGCTCGAGATGCTTACCGAGTATGAGCCCGGCGACTATATCGCTCGTATCAGCCCTACCCCGCTGCTGCTCATTGTCGCCGCCCACGACCGGCTTGCAGTTGCCGACGCAACCTTAGCGGCGTTCAATCGCGCCTTGGAACCCAAAAAGCTGGTCCTCATCGACGGCGGCCATTTCGACCCTTACGTGAATCATTTCAGCCGGTCGAGCAGCGCGGCCCGCGATTGGCTCCTGGAGCATCTGACCCGCTGAAACGCGTCAGCGCGCGCGAGGAATTGTTCCAGCCACGCCTGTCGATCCTGTCTGGCGCAGCGGATTTTAGGCGCTATGGGCGGCCCGCATCACGAACCTGTGACCGGGCGCTCGGGCTCTGCCACGCAGCGAGCGCATCGGCAGAGCGACCGCAGCGCCGCCGTCTTGTAGAGCGTCTGATGGCGGTCGGCCCATTCGATGAAGAGACTCTGCTCGCCGAGCCGGGCAAGCCCGTGCAGGCGCAGCTCCGCCTCGGCGACAGGGCGATCAGGTGGCGCTGACGAACAGGCCTCGCATGGGCAGAAGCGTCGCAGACTGTCCAAAGTGTAGATGCTGTCGTGGCCGTCACCCCACATAACGCCGACGGCGTAGCGGCCGACGCTGTTCAGCTCCCGTATAACTATGCTCGATGGATTCGCGGCAACCATACTTGTCTACCGACAGGCCTCAATCTACGCCGTGCAAACAGCTAAGTGAACTGCGCCGGCCCGGCGCACGGGGTGCTGTGCCACCACCGATCACCGCAAGCGGCGGTGGAATTGCCCGGGAGCCTTATCGGAGTCGCTCAGATTGAGGGCGGACCGGCCTTCTGGCGGCGCACTGGAGCGATAGAAGCTGCTTTGGGGTGTGTTACCTTGACCGGCAAAATCACCAGGCTGAGGCCGTCCAGTTGCAACCAGTTCTGAAGCTCGAGCGCGGTGCGGTTATGCAGGAAGCGCCCCAGAAAGCTTTCGCTTATCCTCGGAAAAATCAGCTTGCCAGCGAAGAAGACCGGGTTGCTGAATTCCTGGGCGATTTTCAGACACAGCCGGCGCAACTCCAGTACGACGTCCGCTCCGACCGCGAAGCGAGACTCCGCGTGAAGTCCGAGGTCGGTTGCAAAGCGGCAGTATTCGCCCAGATCGTCGGCCAGATGCTGCTCGAGTTCGTGAATTGCCTCCTCGCCTTTGAGGGCATTCGTATCGACCTCGCCAATCCCGGCGAAGACCAGGTTCTTGAACTGCCCGTTGAACAGCCGCGGGATGGTCATCAGGGTGGCAAGGCCCAACCCATTGAAGCTGCTGACCAACAGCACCGCCGTTGGCGCAGCTCGATCGAAAACAGGCGGTTTCGCTTCCTCGGCAGCGAACATCTCCGGCAGTACGTCCGCCTCGAGTTGGTCGACCGCCCGGCCAACCTCGGTGTAATGGCTGCGTACGAGCAGGCAGACCGCGACTAGCCCCCCAGTGATCAGAACCGTAACCCAGCCACCCTCGTGGAACTTGAGGGTAACCGTAAGGAACAGGATTAACGCCGTGAAGAGGCACCCTACGCCGTTTATCAGCAGCTTGTGCAGCCAGCGGCGATCGGTCGCGCGCGCTCGCCACCAATGAACGCTCATCCCGAGCTGCGACAACGTGAAGGTGATGAAAACGTTGATCGCGTAGAGAATGACCAGAAGCCCTACACGCGCGTCCGTGCCGATCAGTACGAGCGCTGCCGCCAGACCCATCGCCAGCACGCCGTCCTGAATAACCAGGCGCGCGCTGAGGCTTGCCAGGCGGCGCGGAAGCCAACGGTCGTTCGCCATCGTGGCCAGCACCCGCGGACCATCCACGAAACCGGTCTGAGCGGCGACGAACAGCAACGCACCTTCGGTGATGAGAGTAAAAGTGACAATCGGCACTCCAATCGGGAGTCCAAACAGGCGCCAGTTGCCAGTAACACGCTCAAAGAGTACTGCGTTGAGCGTCTTGCCGAAGACCGGTTCAACCCCGAACAGCAGGTAACCGACCAGGATCCCGCCAGCCAGCAGTGCAAGCGAGACCGCCATATACGCCATTGTTCGCTTGCCCGTCGTGGTGCGCGGTTCGCGCAGGATGGGCAGGCCGTTGCTGACCGCCTCGATGCCCGTATACGTTCCGGCACCCATCGTGTAGGCCCGGAAGAAAATCACGGCCAAGCCAAGCATCCCGAGGCTGGCAACGCCGGAGTGGATGTCGCTTGCGGCGTCGCGGGCAATGGCAGGAAGCTGCGGCGCATGAATCAGCAGCGCGTATCCCACCAACCAGGCGTGCATCGCCACGAAGGCGAGGAAAATAGGCAACAGCGACAGGATTGATTCCTTAACCCCGCGCAGATTCATCCCGACCAGCAGCAGGACGACCGCCAGCGCCGCCCAGAACTTGTAATGGAGCCACGCGGCCGGCAGGAAGCTGAAGATGGCGTCGGCACCGCTCGCGATCGACACGGAGATAGTGAGCACGTAGTCGACCACAAGGGCACATCCCGAGATGAGCCCCGGATACGGGCCGAGCAGAGCCGTAGCCACGAGGTAGCCGCCGCCACCGGTGGGGAAAAGGTCGATGGTCTGCGTGTAGGACGCCGAAATGATGAAAACGGTAAGCGCCGTCAGCAGGGCCAGAAATACCGCGAGGTACTGATGCTGGCCCAGGGCAAGAAACGCCTCCTCGGGACCGTAACATGACGAGCTGAGGCCGTCGGAGCCCAGCCCGACCCAGGCAAGGAAGGCTACCAGAGAAAGACGATGAAAGATGCCCGGATCGCGCAAGTCGCGCGGAGCGCCAATCAAAACCTCGGCGAGCGTACGCTTGCCGTTCTGTTCGCTTTGCGACGAGTTGTCAGTTGAGGCCATTATCCGACGTCGTCCGCGGTGCCGGATAGGCGCGCGCCGTGGAGTTGGCGCGGCAACCGCAGCTTGCTATTTCCCGCCGCCAACGCACTGCACAGAGCCGTCGCCGAGCCCGGCATCCGGCTACGAAACTGTACGACTGCAAATGAAAAGGTGCAGGCTGGACGATCGTCAGCTTCAGTTTGGACAAACCAACGGCGCTTTGGAACGACCTTCAACCCTAGAAGCTGTAGCGGGCTCTCTCCAGGCCGAGCTGATAGCGGCCGGCGTCAATCAGGTTTTGCATCAGCGCGACGACCGTCATCGGACCTGTCCCGCCGGGACTCGGCGTGATCCATCCTGCTACCTTGCTCACCGCGTCGAAATCGACATCGCCAACGAAGCGCCCGTTCGGCAGCCGGCGGAACCCCACGTCTATCACGCACGCTCCGGGGCTCACCATGTCGGCGGTGATGAAGTAGCCGGCCCCGGTGTCGGCGCCGGTGCATGAAACCAGCAGCTCTGCCTCACGGCAGCGCGCCGGGAGGTCCTGAGTGCGAGTGTGGCACCAGGTAACTGTCGCGTTGCACATCCGCCCCCCAAGGATTAGGGCGAGCGGCTTGCCGGCTATGTCGCTGCGGCCTACGACGACCGTACGCTTTCCCCGAACATCGATCTGGTAGTAGCTGAGCAGTTCCAGCACGCCACGCGGCGTACAGGGCAGGAAACTGCCCCAGCCACCACGATAAAAGCCAGCCACTGCCGCAGCTCCGACCGCGTCGACGTCCTTCAGCGGGTCTATCGCGTCGAACAGGCGCGGTTGGTCAACCCCGGGCGGCACCGGAAGCTGCAGTAGAATACCCGCAACGTCGCGGTCCCGGTTAAGACCGTCGATAACTTCCAGCAGGCGTTCGGTGCTTGCCTCCCCCGAGCTGAGTTCGACCAGGCGGCTGGAGAAACCAAGGTCGCCCGTCATCCGGCGCTTGTTCTTCACGTACTGGCGCGAAGCAGGGTCGGCGCCGACCAGGATTGCGGCCAGTACCGGCTTCATCTTGTGTTTTTCTCGGAGTTCGGCAGCTTCGCGTTGAATCTCGGGCATCAGCCGCTCGCCGACCAGCCTCCCGTCCATCACTATTGCTGGCATCGTAGTTCGGATTGCCGAATTATCTTATCAGGCTCTCTTACGCAAGCGCCCTCGTCATTCCTACCACGGTTGGCAAGGTGCCGTAAGAGTGGTCGGGCAGGAGGCGTCCAAATTTACTGACGCCGCCAGAGGCAGGACCGTATTAGTCGTTTCGCGCAGCACGACCGGCTTGCTAGCATCGCCAACCTGATGGACCAATTACGCCGCACCCCGTTGTACGGCCTTCATCGCCAGCTCGGCGCACGCATGACCGGCTTCGCAGGCTTCGACATGCCGCTTAATTACAGCGGCATCATCGAGGAGCATCAGGCAGTACGCCAGCGCGCCGGCGTTTTCGACCTCAGCCACATGGGAGAGCTGGCCGTTGAAGGTCAAGGCGCAGCGCCGCTACTCGAACGGGTCCTTACCAACTCGGCGGGGCTCCTCCAACTCGGTCAGGCGCATTACACACTGATGCTGAACGAGCAGGGCGGTACGATCGACGACCTAATCGTCTACCGGAAAGGCTCCGACAGCTATCTGCTATGCGTGAATGCAGCCAACACCGATACCGGATACCAATGGCTAGCCAGAGCCAACCGCGAGGCAGCAGAACTTCGCAACGAGAGCGATCAAACCGCGCTGGTGGCTTTCCAGGGACCGAGGGCGGCTGAGCTTCTGGAGGCCCACTCGAAACCTGCGCTGGCTGCGCTCGGCCGGTTCCATTGCGCGCCGCTCGTGCTGTTCGGCGTAAAATGCTTCGCCGCCCGCACCGGTTATACCGGAGAAGACGGCTTCGAACTGTTTTTGGACAGCAACGACGCTCCCAAGGTGTTTGAAGCGCTTCTTGAGGTGGGCAAGCGGTATCAGGTTTTGCCGTGCGGCCTCGGTGCGCGCGACACGCTTCGCCTTGAAGCGGGTCTTACCCTCTATGGCCATGAACTTGACACTGAGACGACGCCGCTTGAGGCCGCGCTCGACCGCTTCGTCGTCTTCGGCCGCGGGTTTGTGGGCGAAGCGGCGCTCCGGGCCGAGCGTGAGGGCGGGCTTCGCAAACGGCTGTTGGGTCTTCTGCCCGAAGATTCAAGGAGCGTAGCACGTACCGGCTACCGGCTATTCCTCGACGGCCGCCAGGCGGGAAAAGTTACGAGCGGCACGTACGCGCCCACGCTAGGTAGACCGGTCGCCATGGGCTACGTCAGCCCGCCTTTTGCAAACGAGGGCGACACGCTTGAGGTGGAAATCCGCGGCCGACGGATCAGTGCCCGGGTAACGACCCTTCCCTTTTACCGCCGCTCAAGGCCGTAATCCGCGTAGGCTGGGTCTAACAGGGTGTTGAGAAACTGGAGATTTAAACATTTCGGAGGAATTGACGCTCAACACCCTAAGAAAAAATCGGATTCGTTCCTTTAGCTCTCTCCCTCGGGGAGAGATTACAGTGAGGAGAGCAGGTTGGTGAAAAGACCTTCTCACCAACCTGCCGGAGTTCAGCCCCGCGGGTGGTGGCCGTCGAGCGCTACGCTTACTCCGGAGAGTGCGGCCAGAGCCTTAGCGACGAACACCCGCGACATCCGCTTCCGGTAGCGGTACGCCATGTCGGCGTTGTCCAGCGGATGCGAGATTTTGGCGGCCGCGTCGGCAACCTGTTCGATCAGTTCGGGCGACGCTTTTTTGCCTTCCAATAGTTTCGGCGCTGCGCTCACCAACAGCGGAGCCGAGGCGACAGCGGTCAGCGCCACCCGGGCACCGACGCAGACGCCGTCCGGCGCGAAATCCATCGCCGCGGCTACGCCCAGCACCGGGAAGTCAAAGGAGCCCCGCCGACGAAGTTTGAGATAGGTGTTACGCCACCCGAAGGTCGAGCGCGGGATCAGGATTGCGCGCAAAATCTCTTCGGGGCGGCGGCGAACGAAGTTCATGCCATCGTTCTCGTAGAGCTCGGCGAACGGCACCCGCCGCTCGCCCGCGATACTGTCAAGCACCGCGATCGCGCCCAGGCTCATCAGCACCGGTGCCGTGTCGGAGGAAAAAACCGCGACGCATCGCGGACTGCCAGGCGCCACCAGGCACTTTTCGCCGTCCTTCTTCATGCAAAAGCCCACTGCCTGGCGCCAGAAAAAGGTTTGGTCGTAATAGTTGCAACGCGTGTCGACGAAAACGTTGCCGCCAATCGTCCCGAGGTTGCGAAGCTGCGGCGTTGAAACTGAATGAGCGGCAGTCCCCAGCGCCGGGAAAAGCTGCCGCGCCCCCTCATGACGTGCGATTCGGGTCAGCGTCTCGCCCGCGCCGATCCACATCCCGTCGGGGTGCTCCACGTCCATGCCCTTGAGTTCAGCGAGGCCGCGCAGGGAAACCAGACAAGCCGGGGTGAACTGGCCGCGCTTCATCTTGGCATAGACGTCGGTGCCACCTGCCACCGCCATCGCATTGCCTCCCCGGTCGGCAAGCATGCGCGACGCTTCGCCCACCGAAGCGGGCCTCACATAGTCGAAATCCGGTAACTCTCCCCCAACCCCTCCCCCGCAAGCGGGGGAGGGGAGTAAAATCGACAGCTTGCAAAGATGTGTGCATAGATTAGCCCGCAAGGGGGAGACCGT
>JAJYVB010000097.1 GCA_021792265.1 Deltaproteobacteria bacterium
TTGTTGAAAAAGTCTTTTCACTAACCTGCGCTCCTCACTTTAATCTCTCCCAACTGGCGAGAACTAAAGGAAGGAAGCCGGTTTTCCGCGGGGTGTTGAGCAACGATGCCTCTGCCGCGTCGAAACCTCCGGTTTGTCAACGCTCTCTTACGCGCTCCTGCCAACAGCCATCGCCTCCAGCCGGTGAATGCGCTCTTCGATCGGAGGATGGGTAGAAAACAAGCGCGCAATTCCTTGGGCACTGAGCGGGTTGACGATAAACAGATGCGCGCTCGCCGGACTTGCGTCCATCGGCAGTTGTTGGTTGGCGGTTTCCAGCTTTCGGAGCGCATTGGCCAGCAAGAGCGGGTTATGGGTAAGACGGGCGCCGCTCGCGTCGGCCTGATACTCGCGCGTGCGAGAGATGGCGAGCTGAATCATGGTGGCAGCAAAGGGCGCCAGGATTCCCATGATGATAAGAGCGAGGATACCGCCGCCGCCTTCTTCCTCGTCACCGCCCAGGCCGAAAATCGCGCCCCATCGGACCCACGTTCCCAGCATCATGATTGCGCCGGCGAGCGTGGCCGCGATCGAGCTGGTCAGGATATCGCGGTTGATAACGTGCGACAGCTCGTGTCCGAGCACGCCCTTTAGCTCCTCGCGACTGCAGATCCGCATGATTCCGCGCGTGACCGCAACCGCCGCATGGCGCGGATTACGGCCGGTGGCAAAAGCGTTAGGCGTGTCGGTGTCAATCAGGTACAAGCGCGGCATCGGGATTCGCGCTTCCTGGGCGAGCTCGGTCACCATCGCATACAGCTCCGGTGCCGACGACGCGTCCAGCGGTTTCGCTCCGTAAGAGGCCAGGACCAGCTTGTCGGAGAGCCAGTAACTGAAAAAGTTCATTCCAGCGGCGATTATAAAGGCGATAGCGACCCCGCCCCTGCCGCCCATCAGCCCCCCGAGAATCATCAGAAGGCCGGTAAGAGCCCCTAAAAGGAGAGCGGTCTTTGCCGTGCTTGCCATCTCACTATGACCTTATACCCGTTACACCCTGTATGGCTGGTCTGGCTCCCGATCTATTCGGTCTGGCAACCGCCGAGTCCCTGTGCTTATCAGAGACCCTCGGCCTTCAAGGCGGGAAAACATAGACAACCAGTCGCCCCCTTCAAGACCGGAGCCTTACCGCTTACGAAATCAGTATAACCATTTCGCGCGCCACTTCTAATCGGCCGCCGCCGGTCTGCCTTTCGCCTTCGGTTTTATGGCAGTGGAGTTGAAAGGAACGTCCGCCAACGATTGGCGCACCTGAGAAGTCGCTGCACCCGACACCGCCTCCCGTATTGCCGAAAGCACCGACTCAACCGCCAGTTGTGCCAGCGGTTCGTGCTGGATGACGCCGACGTTTCCCAAGGGTCGCCATCGAAGCGGGTCCGTCGGTCCGAACAGCGCCACGCCCGGCGCCCCTGCCGCCGCCGCAAGATGGGAGAGGCCGGAATCGTTGCCCACGAAAAACGCTGCCAGACGCGCAAGTCCGAGCACTTCGGCAAGGTCGAGGCCGCTTAGCAGCTCGCATCCCCGGGTTTCTCGCGAAATGGCCGCCAAAGTCGCTGCCATCTCAGCCTCGGCCGGACCAAGTACCATCACTGGCCGGAGCGCGAAGCTGCGCTCGATCGCGCGCCCCAACGCCATGTAGTTCTCAGTCGGCCAGTTCTTATGCGCACCGCCGCTTCCGGGAAAGAGCAGTACGAATCTGCGCGGCGAAAGACCAAGCGCTCCGAGCCTGTCAGCGGCACGCTCACAATCTTCGTTCAGGACCTTCAAACACGGCTGGGCCAAGATGCGTGACATCGTGTCATCGCCGATTGGCCAGTCGGTCGAGTTCAGCCAGCCGGTGGCGACATGGCCCGGCAGAGGCGCGCGAAAAGGGTAGAACGCCGCTTTCTTGCGCGCAGCCGCCTGGAGGTTTTGCCGAAACGTCGCATCGTTTGAGGCGAAAAACGAGTAAACGAATGAGAATCCGCCGAAAAAGCGCTGCGCTTCCGCGCGGGCATCGGTTTCAGTGCTGAAAAGTGCAGTAATTTCCCGGCAGTCTATCGACCAGGCTCGGACGACGATGCTGCGTCCAGCGGCAAGCCGTCCCAATTCTCCACGCGCCATCAGTTCGACGGCTGCTCCGGCATGGCGCTCGCCCAACAATGCCAACGTCGGCAGGAAACATAAGAAATCGCCGAGCGCACCGGGAAAAATCACCAGAACGCGCCTGCCCTGGCGGGCTTTCTGCGCACTTGGCTCCCCCGTGTCGGCCAAGCCGGTATGGCAGCGATTCCGGCGGCGCTGTCGCAATCAATATGCGCTTCCGGTTAGAATCTGCGCCATGCCCATAAGTGTCGCACATTCGGTGACCGAACTCATCGGCCGGACCCCGGTAGTCCGACTGAACCGGATCCCCACAAAAGAGCACGCTGACATTTGGGCCAAGCTCGAGAATTACAACCCGGGCGGAAGCATCAAGGACCGAATCTGCCTGGCAATGATCGAAGCGGCCGAGCGCGACGGCAAGCTCAAGCCGGGCGGTACGCTCGTTGAACCCACGTCGGGAAACACCGGGATCGGACTGGCTCTAGCGGCAGCAGTCAAGGGGTACCGGTTGATACTGACGATGCCCGACACGATGAGCGTCGAGCGGCGGTCGCTGCTGGCCGCATACGGTGCCGAACTCGTACTGACCCCCGACACACGCGGAATGCATGGTGCGATCGCCAAGGCCGAGGAACTGGCGCGCGACAATCCGGACTACTTCATGCCGCAGCAGTTCAGCAATCCAGCCAATCCCGAGGCACACTATCGGACGACCGGGCCGGAACTGGTGCGTCAACTGGAGCGAATCGACGCTTTCGTTGCGGGCGTCGGCACCGGCGGCACGATAACGGGTGTGGGTCGCTACCTGCGGGAACACTTGAAAAACCGTCCTATGATTGTTGCGGTCGAGCCAAAAAACTCGCCCGTGCTCGAAGGCGGCGAGCCGGGATTTCACAAGATTCAGGGAATCGGCGCGGGTTTTGTGCCGACGACACTCGATAGCAGTATTTACGACGAAATTATCGCCGTGAGCGACGAGGATGCGGCCCAAGCCACTCGCCGGCTGGCTCACGAAGAGGGGCTGCTGATGGGAATCTCGTCGGGCGCGGCGTGCTTTGCCGCGCTCGAAGTGGCGCGCCGGCTCGGATCGGGCAAAATCGTTGCCACTGTTTTCTGCGATACAGGAGAGCGCTACCTGACGACGGACCTTTTCCAAGCAGAGGGGATTTAGCAGCGCCGCGGGTCCCTGAGGGCCGCAGGTGCGGTGCACCTCCGAAATCGCCGTTACAGCGCGCCTCCAATTGGCCGTGAGCCTTCGCGAATGGAAGCTGAAATTCAGACGAGGTTCGACCGCCTGAGCGCGATTCTTGCGCAATGGCCGTCGCTTCTCGTTGCTTTTTCCGGCGGGGTGGACTCAAGCCTCCTGCTCGCGGTCGCTCGCCGCACGCTGGGTGAGCGTGCGATTGGGCTGACGGCCGTCTCTCCAACCATGCCGCAGGCGGATCGGCGCTCAGCCCTGGACATGGCCGCGCTGATAGGCGCGCGTCACCTGATTGTCGAGACCAATGAGCTGGACGTTTCGGGTTACTCCGCCAATCCGGTCAACCGCTGCTATCTGTGCAAGAGCAATTTGTTTGACATCTGCGAGGAAAAGGCGCGCGAACTCGGGATTGCAGCGATAGCCGACGGCCTGAATCTCGACGATTTACGCGACTACCGGCCGGGAGTGAGCGCGGCCGGCGAGCGCCAGATACTCCATCCGCTGGTCGAGGCCGGGCTGGATAAGGCGGCAATTCGTGAGCTGTCGCACGCCCTTGGCCTTCCAACGTGGGACCGCCCCGCGTCGCCCTGCTTGTCGTCGCGCTTTCCCTACGGTACGCCGATCACGGTCGAGGCCCTGCGTATGGTCGAAGCAGGCGAGCGCAGGCTCCACGAGTTAGGCTTCCGCATTGCGCGAGTGCGTTATCATGGCGAGGTGGCGCGAATCGAGGTCGATCCGGCTGAAATCGGCCGGTTAATGGACCCCGTGCTACGCTCGGGCGTGTACCAAGACTTCCGGCGAATTGGCTTTCGCTTCGTGACAGTCGACTTGGTGGGCTTCCGCTCGGGATCCCTCAACGAAGGGCTCGGCCTTAAGCCAACCCCTGGCAGTTAAGCCATATCAGTCGAGGGGTAGACGCGCGATCAGCGTTTCGGCCAGGTCGAGGTCGGAGCGGTTTGTGATCTTGAAGTTGATCGCCGACCCTTCGACGATCTCGAGAGGGCAACCCATCATTTCGAGCAATTGCGCGTCGTCGGTTGCCCGGAGCCCGTCGTGAAAGGCGCGCTCATGGGCCTCGCGCAAAAGCGCGGTTCGGAACGCCTGCGGCGTCTGCGCCGCGTAAATCCCATCGCGGGCGACGGTGCCTACGATTTTTCCGCCATCGGCGCGCTTTAACGTATCCGAAGCGGCGACCGCCGCTACTGCGCCGCCGCTTCGAGCCGCGGCTTCAATACAGGCGCGAAACAAGCCAGCACTGGCAAACGGACGCGCGGCATCGTGCACGGCCACAAGTTCGCTTTCGGCACTCACCAGCGCCAGCGCGAGCCTTACCGAATCCTGGCGCTCACGTCCGCCTGTGACTACCTTCACGGCCATCTGTGCACCGGATCCCGCTGTTAGCTTCTGCGCCTCGTTCTCCATACCAGCCGGCGCCGCAATGACCGCCTCCCGGAAAATCACGGCTCGGGCGACCGCGTCAAGCGCGTAAAGCAGCAACGGGCGGCCAGCCAGTGCAATGAAAGCCTTGGGGCGTCCCAACCCCAAACGGCGGCTGCTGCCGGCGGCTACGATTATGGCTGAAGCCGAAAAAGAAGAGACACCCACGGTGGCTGGATGGCCGTTATCGACACGGTCAACGCCCTGCGCCCGAGCGGGCGGGCCGTTTTGGCGTGGCTCGTGCCGCGGGCAATATTGCGCAACTCACCTAGCTGGCGAAAATCGCCCGCAGATCCTCCATGATCTTCTCTTCGCGATCCTCGCTCGCAATCGACAGTTCCTTGACCAGAAGACTGCGCGCCGTGTCCAGCATCTTACGCTCCCCAAAGGAGAGTTCCTTGTCGCCCTTGAGGACCAGGAGGTCGCGTAAAACCTTGGCCACTTCCAGCGGAGAACCCGTCTTGATCTTATCCGTGTAGTCGCGATAACGCCGATTCCAGGTCTGGCTATCCACCTCTACCTTGCGCTGGCGCAAAACCCGGTAAATCTTGTCGACCATGTCGCGGCCAACGACTCGTCTCAGCCCAACGGCTCCGACGTTTTCGACCGGAATCATAATCGTCGTTTTTTCGAAGCCGAGCGTCCGAAGCACGAAAAACTTGCGTTCAATCCCGGAAATCGCCCGAACCTGAACGTCCTCGATCACGGCCACGCCATGACCTGGATAAACTACCTTATCGCCTTTTTTGAACGCTTGAGGATTCGGCTGTGCTTTATTGCGTGCGCTCGCGTGAGCAACCTTCGTGCCAGCCGACGACCGCTGGTCAACTACCGCCCGGTGTGCCTGAGTCATAATTGTTTATAGCATAACGCCCGCCGGCCGGTAAACCCGTCCCCAAGACCGTGGGCGATTCTAGAACGTTATTTGTAAATGCCAAGACAAAGTAATTACGCCAGCTTCAGCTCCAGTACGATAGCGTCCTCACCAAATCCGTAATAGTTACGTCTCAAGCGCTGTTCTACAAAATTCAACTTGCGATAGAGCCGCCGCGCAGCGATGTTTGAGCGCCGGACTTCCAAGGTTACGAAGCGCGCGTTATGCCCACGGGCCTCCTCAATTGCCTCGGTGAGCAGCGCCCGGGCGATACCTTGCCGGCGGAACTCCGGATGCACCGCGACGTTAAGAATGTGACATTCGTCGGCGACGCTCCATCGGCATAGGAAGCCGGCCAGACACGATTTTCCATCCTGCTGTCGGCAGGCAACTACGATACGGGAAAACGGGAGCGTGAGTTCACGCTGAAAGGAAGCAATACTCCAAGGATTGGCGAAAGCGAGCCTTTCGAGTTGGCATACCTCCGCCAAATCAGACGGGCGCGCATCGCGCAGGATAAAACTTGGATCGTTCGGCGCGCCGCCTGTTCCGTCGTCCGTTCCGAAAGGACCCGCAGCGGTTGCCTGCACCCGATGGCTAGCGCGAGGGTGCGAGAGAAATTTGCTTTTGGCCACGGCTTACGACCGGTACCGGCAGGGCCTGAAGTGCCGGCAGTCGAGGAAAACGTTATCTACGTGAGGCTTCGCGTGTCAACGCGCGCTCTTGTCCAGACCGCAATGGGAGATCTTTTGGACTTGCCTTGAAGGAATCGTTCTGCAACTATTGTGAATCGGTTTGTGGATTAGAGGAATTTATCACGGCTGTGCTTGCGCCAACAACCGATACTGGTATGGATACTGGAACTAGCAGGAGGAGTGCACGGATGAAGACGTGGGTGAGTCTGCTCGGATGTCTCGCACTGGTCGCATTGGTTAGCGCATGCGGCCCTGACATGAACGCGATTAACCAGTCCACACAGCAGGCGGAATCGTCGGCTTCGCAGGCGCAAGCGTCGGCGCAGAGTGCTGAGGCTGCTGCCAACAAGAGTGGCGCGGCGGCCAAGCAGGCAGAAGAAGCAGCCAACGAAGCCCAGGACTCAGCGAACAGGGCCAACGCCTCGGTGGCTCGGCTCGAACGGGCTTTTGCGACCTCGGTGATGAAGTAATCGACGCGCCGGGGAAGCGGAATTGGCCACGATGGCGGGGGTGTCGGCTCCTGCCATCGTAGCACGGTCGGTTTTGACGGCAGGGCTTCGGGGACGCCCCGGAAGTCCTGCCGTCTCTTTTCCTAAGCTGAGCGGCGGACTCGGCAGGCGGCGCCTTGGTTCTCCGGCAAGGGCGAAGTGCCGCACTGGCGGCGTAACGTCTGCGGGCCGCTTCGAATTGGCTTTTTTGCGATCCGCGGTTGTTGACGGGTGGTCGTCAGAGTCTGCGAGCTTGAGCGTCTTTTTTGTAACGCGCCGGGAGCTCAGGCTCGGCGTGCAGTAAAGCGATTACGAAGATAACGCACAGTTAGGTGTGCGTGGCGGCCGCCCAGGGGGCGTGGCGCTCAGGCTTGCAAAAGGCTGCAGTATGTTTAGCTTAAGAGCAAACTGGCCTTTTGCAGCCACTGGTCTCATTTCAAAAAGATAACGGAGAAGCGAGTTAAGATGTCAGCCAAACAGGTTGAGCTTCACGAGAGCGCACGCAGAGGGATCGTCAAGGGGGCCAAGCTCCTGGCAGACGCGGCACGGGTGACGCTGGGGCCCAAGGGGCGAACGGTGCTTATTCAGAAGAGCTTCGGAGCGCCTTTGGTCACCAAGGACGGCGCGACTGTAGTCAAAGAGATCGAACTGGAGAATCGCTTTGAGAATCTGGGCGCCAAACTGATCCGCGAGGTCGCGCAGAAGACCGCGGACAACGCGGGTGACGGTACGACAACGGCCACGCTGCTCGCCAGTGCGATCGTGCGCGAGGGTGTCCGGCTCATCGCTGCCGGGTTTGCACCGATAGAACTCAAGCGCGGGATCGACGCCGCGGTCCGCAAGATGGTGGATGTGATCGGGAACAGCGCCCGTCCGGTCAAGGATCGAACGCGGATGCTTCAGGTGGCGACGGTGGCAGCCAACGGCGACCAGACCATCGGCGGGTTCGTAACCGACGCGATGGACAAAGTAGGCAAGGAAGGCGTCATAACCGTCGAGGAGGCGCGTGGAATTGAGACCACGCTGGACCTGGTCGAGGGAATGCGTTTCGATCGCGGCTACCTGTCGCCTTACTTCGTCACCAACCCGGAGAAGATGACGATCGAGCTGGATGAGCCGCTAATCCTGCTTCACGAAAAGAAGCTCTCCAATCTGCGCGACGTCCTGCCACTGCTCGAACGAGTCGCTCAGGATGGACGTCCGCTGCTGATCATTGCCGAGGACATCGAGGGCGAGGTACTGGCCACGCTGGTGGTCAACAAGCTTCGCGGAACGCTCAGATGCGCGGCGGTCAAGGCGCCCGGCTTCGGCGATCGGCGCAAGGAGATGCTGACCGATATCGCGATTCTGACTGGCGGCCGTATGGTTGCTGAAGAGTTGGGGATCAAGGTCGAGAACCTGCAGATGAACGCGCTCGGGCGCTGCCAGCGCGTCGTCATCGACAAAGACAACACCACGATCGTGGGCGGCGCTGGCAAGAAGGCTGAGATACAGGGCCGCGTCGAGTTGCTCCGCAATCAAATCGCTGAAACCACTTCGGATTATGACCGCGAAAAGCTCGAGGAGCGGTTGGCCAAGCTCGCCGGCGGCGTGGCGGTTATCAAGGTCGGTGCGGCCACTGAGGTCGAGCTCAAGGAAAAGAAGGCGCGCGTTCAGGACGCAGTGCATGCCTTGCGTGCTGCGGTCGAAGAAGGCGTTGTGACGGGCGGCGGCGTCATGCTGATACGCGCGGCCAAGGCCGTTGCCGATCTGAAACTTGAAGGCGGGCTTAAGCTCGGAGCCGAAATCGTCGCGCGGGCGGCCGTTGAACCTCTGCGCCAACTCGCCTCGAACGCCGGGCAGGACGCCGCGGTCACCTGCAACAAGATAGCCGACGCGAAAGGAGACTTCGGCTTCAACGTCTTGACCGGAGCCTTCGAGGATTTGTTCAAGGAGGGAGTCATCGATCCGGCCAAGGTCGTTCGGACCGCGCTCGAAAACGCCGCCAGCGCCGCCTCGCTGTTGCTCACAACCGAAGCGGCGGTGGTCGAGAAACCCCAAAAGCCGGCGCGTATGCCCGCGATGCCGCCCGGCATGGGCGGTATGGGTGGCATGGGCGGCATGGGTGGCATGGGCGGCATGGGTGGCATGGGTGGCATGGGTGGCATGGGCGGTATGGGCGGGCTTGGTGACGAGGACTTTTAGCCGCGGCCTCCCCCGGACCCAGTGGCGATAGGCAAAATGTCTTTGGCGGTTGTGATTTGTCTAGTGGCTACTTGGATGAGGTTTGCAAGGGTTTTCAACAATGGTCTTTTAATAAGGCGGGAAATGGGGCGAGTGATCATGTATTTGTTTTCGGTTACTCTGTCCGGCGCAGCGATGTGGCGAGACGGGCAGAAAGCGGCGCGTTCCCCCTTGAAAAGATTGTTTGCGATAGAGAGCGTCTTTGTGTAAGCTTTGTTGCTGGTTTTGGTCGAGGAGCGATCCTGCTTACTGAGAGTGACGTCTCTCAAGCGTGAAGGCTTCAAGGAGGAAAAGAATGGAGGGGTTAATGGGTAAAACTTCTAAACTGGTTGGGCTTGCCGGGGCGGCGTTAGCCCTTTCGTTGTTTGCTGGATGTTCCTCGGGCCAGCCCGATCCCGCTCAGCAAGCGATGAATGCGGCCCAGCAGGCGCAGTCGTCGGCTTCGAGCGCGCAAGCTGCGGCGCAGAAAGCCGAACAGGACGCCTCAAGTGCCGAGGCGGCTGCGACGCGCACGGTGCAGGCAGCCAACGACGCCAAAGCTGCGGCTGACCGCGCCGACGCGATTGCGGCGAAGACCATGGCGTCGCGCCATCGCCGCCATCGCCACGTGGTCCATCATCACGTGGTCCATCACCCAGAATGAAATCAATTCCCGCCTCGCCGCCCGCTACGCCATCCCTCCGTCCGTAAAGTCGTCGGCTGTATTTGTGGGTCCGTTTGTCCGTCTTACCGACGGAAAAATAACCCTGGCGATACGGGATATGCAGCTTCCGTTTCACTCGGTTGCCAGTGTGACGGTGGCCATCCGCACGCTGCCGGCAGCATCCGGAAAGCCGGCCGAGGCACAGGTCCGTCTTGATGCCGTGCATATCGGGTTGGTGCCGGTGCCGCGGGCCAAGGTGCTCGGCGCCCTGCACCAGCGGTTGAAGGAAATTGCGCCGGTGATTCGCCAGACGCTCGCTCGTTACGCCGGTTCCCGTTACGCCGCCGCCCAGACGCCGCAGGTTCTCAAATATATTCAGCATGCCATGAAGGGGCGCCCATTTCCGCTCACCCTGCCGGCCGGCGGACGCATACTGCAGCTGACCCGCATTGCCATTGAGGCCCGGCACACCTCCGCATCCGGAAAGATTGTGCCCGCACGGATCATCCTTGTGCTCAAACAGATACCCGCATGACCAGAAATCAAATTCATTCATCCATCATGCAAGTGCTGGGGAGTGCCGGCATCCGCCCCCGCCATCGCTTCGGCCAGAATTTCATGATTGAACCGCGCAGTCTGGAGGCGATTATCCGCTGCGCGGAGCTTTCCGCCGACGATCTGGTGCTGGAAGTTGGTCCCGGTGTAGGCAATCTCACCGCCGTGCTTGCCCGCCAGGCCGGTTACGCGCTGGCTGTGGCTATCGATGCGCCTCTACTGCAAGCCGCCGCTTCCTATTGGCATACCCTTGCCAACGTGCGCTGGCTTCATGCCGACGCTCTGGCCGGCAAGCATTGCCTGAACCCGC
>JAJYVB010000098.1 GCA_021792265.1 Deltaproteobacteria bacterium
AGGTGCGAGCATAGTCCTGACGATAGATCTCGACCTGCAACAGGCGGCCGAGCAGGCGCTTGGCGACCGAGCTGGCGCGGTCGTGGCGCTGAATCCCAACAACGGGCAGGTGCTCGCGCTGGTCAGTCATCCGGCCTTCGACCCGAACCTCTTCGCTACCGGGATCACTCCCGTCCAATGGCACGCGCTGGCGGCCGACCCGGGCCATCCGCTCGAGGATCGTGCCATCCAGGGCACTTACGCTCCGGGCTCAACCTTCAAGCTCGTGCTCGCCATCGCCGGCCTGGAGGAACACACGCTCACTCCCTCGACTACGTACTACTGCTCGGGAGCGTTATGGTTCGGCAACCGTTATTATCGATGTTGGCGCAAGCAGGGCCACGGCGCGATCTCGCTGCATCGGGCTATCGTCCAGTCGTGCGATGTTTTCTTTTACAACGTAGGCGAGCATCTTGGGGTTGACCGCATCGCGCTATGGGCACATCGGCTGGGTCTGGGCATGCGCAGCGGGATTGCTCTTGCCAATGAGCAGATCGGCATCATTCCGTCGAGCCAATGGAAGCTGCGGCGATTTCACGAACGATGGTACCCGGCGGAAACGCTGTCAGTGGCTATCGGTCAAGGCTACGTGGCAGTCACTCCGATCCAGATGGCCGAGGTGGTCTCCGAAATTGCCAACGGCGGAATCCGTTATCGGCCCCAATTCGTCAAGGAGGTTGACGACCTGGACGGCAAGCCGGTGATTCGGTACAAGCCCGACGTCGAGAGCCGTGCAGGGATAGACCCGGCCATGCTGGACATTGTGCGCGACGCGATGTGCGATGTCGTCAACGCGCCCGGAGGTACCGGGCACGCTGCTCAGCTTCCGAACGTGACTGTATGCGGCAAAACGGGAACCGCGCAGGTAGTCAAGGAGCAACAGGGCCAGCGGGTGGCCGAGAACGCACTGCCGATGCGTTTTCGCGACAACGGCTGGTTCGTAGCCTTCGCTCCGCGCGACCATCCGCGCATCGCGATCGCGGCCGTTGTCGAACACGCGGGGCACGGCGGCAGCTCGGCCGGCCCGGTTGTACACGACGTCATGCAGAAATTCTTCGAGCTTTATCCGGGACAGGCCGCAGCGCCGGTGCCTGCGCCGGAGCGCGCCGCAGACCAGGGGCAGCGAGCCGCGACACTCGCGGTTTTGCCCGCCAGCTCTCCCAATGGCCGGAATTGATCGGCGAGTAGCCGCACACTTCGACTGGATGCTCGTGGCATTGGCGCTGGCGCTGTCAGCAGTGGGCGTGCTGAGCGTGATGAGCGCGTCGTACGCGGGCGACAAGGAGCTAATGGGACCGCTCGTCGAGCATCAGATCTTGTGGGTGGGGATCGGCACCGTGCTGATGTTTGCCGTAGCGATGGCGGACTACCGCACACTATCGACTTACGCGTACCCGCTGTACTTGTTGACGGTGGTGCTGCTGGTGGCGGCAGCAATTATCGGCCACAGCGCAGGAGGGTCGCGGCGCTGGATCAACCTGGGGGCGATAAAGCTCGAGCCTTCCGAACTGGCCAAGATTGCCATTGTGCTGGTGCTCGCGCGCCATATGCGGGGCGAAGTGCCGCGCGGCGGATGGCGGCTGCATCAGATGATCGTCCCCGTGCTGTTGCTCGCGATACCCGTGGGCCTGGTGCTGAAACAGCCGGACCTGGGAACCGCCCTCGTCCTGATACTGGTGACGGCGACTCTCGTTTTCGTAGGCGGTATCAACTGGCGTATCGCAACGGCAGTGGCGCTGGTGGCTCTCCTGGCAGCGCCGTTCGGCTGGCATTTCCTCAAGCCCTATCAGCGCGAGCGCCTGGTGAGCTTCCTAAATCCGCACGCCGACCCGCTCGGCACCGGATATCATATAATCCAGTCCGAGATCGCAATCGGCGCGGGCGGGCCCTGGGGCAAGGGTTTGCTTCAGGGAACCCAGGCGCGGCTGAATTTCCTGCCCGAGCAAACGACCGACTTTATCTTCTCGGTCTACGCCGAGGAATTCGGATTCGCCGGCTCGCTGGTGCTGCTAGGGCTATACTCGGCCATCGTCGCGCGCGGCGCATGGGTGGCGCGCCATGCGCGAGATCGCTTTGGGAGCCTGCTCGCGGCCGGCGTGGTGGCGATCCTGTTCTGGGAGGCATCGATCAACATCGGGATGGCCAGCGGTATTTTGCCGGTGGTCGGGATACCGCTGCCGATGGTGAGCTACGGAGGCTCCTCGCTGATCGCAATGATGGCGGGTGTCGGCCTGTTGATCGGCGTCAGCAGCCGCCGCCACGTCTTCTGACGCGCCTTCCCAGCCGATTCTTAAGTTCGGCCCGGTGGCGGCAGCGCGTGCTACGCCTCCAGCACGTAAGCGTTCTCGCCGTGTTCGCTCAGGTCGAGACCGCCTTCTTCGTCCTGTTCGATGACCCGCAGTCCGACCATCGCGTCCACGACTTTGTACAGGATGATGCTGCCGACGAAGGCAAAGCCGATCGTGACTGCGACTGCGACAGCCTGCAACCCGAGTTGCGCCGGGTTTCCGTAAAAAGCGCCGTTGGCACCGGCCGCGTTGACCGCTACGCTCGCGAACAGTCCGGTAGCTAGCGCGCCCCATGTGCCGCCAACTCCGTGCACGCCCACCACGTCGAGCGCATCGTCATAGCCTAGCCGCGGCTTCAGGCGGACCGCCGAATAACAGAGTGCTCCAGCGATAGCACCGATAACCAGCGCTGGCAGAGGCCCGACATAGCCCGAGGCCGGAGTGATAGCGACCAGCCCAGCGACGGCGCCGCTGGCTGCGCCTAGCACCGTCGGTTTGCCAGCAACCCACCATTCCGCCGCCGTCCAGCCGAGCGCGGCTGCGGCGGTCGCCAGGTGCGTGGCAACGAACGCCGAGACCGCGAGCCCGTTGGCCGCGAGCGAGCTGCCGGCGTTGAAGCCGAACCATCCCACCCACAGCAGCCCCGCACCCGCCAGCGTCAGCGCCAGGTTATGAGGCGGCATCGGTTCCTTCAGGTAGCCGCGCCGCCTGCCGACCATCAGCGCGCCCGCCAACGCCGAAACTCCCGAAGAGATGTGCACCACCGTGCCGCCCGCGAAATCCAGCGCGCCCATACGGTGAATCCATCCGTCGACGCCCCAGACCCAGTGCGCAATCGGGTCGTAGATAAGGGTGATCCAGAGCATGCTGAAGATGAAGAAGGCACGGAATGACATCCGCTCGGCAAAGGCCCCCGTAATGAGCGCCGGCGTTATCACCGCGAACATGCATTGGAAGATCATGAAGGCCTGATGCGGGATGGTTGGCGAGTAGGCCGCGTAAGGGAGCGACGCGCTGACACCCCGCAGACCGATCCACGAAAGGCCGCCGACCCAGCTATGCCCGGGCGCGAAGGCCAGGCTGTAGCCGAAGAGAACCCACTGAACCGAGACTGCAGCCGCCAGGATAAGGCTCTGCATCACGGTTGCCAGCACGTTCTTGCGCCGAACCATTCCACCGTAGAAAAGCGCCAAGCCCGGCACCGTCATCATCAGCACCAGCGCCGAGGAAATCAGCGTCCAGGCGGTGTCGGCACCGCTGATGCGGGGCACGGAGCCCGCCGTGTCGGCAAGGGCGCATCCTGCGGCCAGCACGACTGTACCGACGGCAACGACTACGCCCACAGCGGCGCGTCTGGTTCGGACGCAAAGCACCACGATCATCCTCCTTTGATTGAGCCGGTTCGCCGACGTTGGCAGCCCCGCTCGAAGCGCAGGCACAGTGCCGGAAGCCGGCGCCCCGGCCGCATTGGGCATTCCTTGTGACAGAAGTCTCCGCCTGAAACAAGAGAGAGCGCGAGCGCTTAGACACCTTGTTCCAGCAGGCTGGTGAAAAAGAGGACTGCGAATTCCCCGTCAGCTCTATTTTCAGATCAGAACCAGCCGACACCCGTGCGCATTGCGTGCGCGACCCCGGTCCAAGATGCCGCCAGTCACCGGCCCCTGCCCAAGAGCGTAACCTGCTGCGGGCTATGAGCGGCGTTGTCCGCGATGGAGAGCTTTGCCGGATGCGGCCCGGTCGATTCGGGCGTGAAGGTAACTGTCACCTGACACGTGCCGCCCGGGTCGAGGGTCGCGCCGCAGTTAGGAGTCACCCGGTACTCGGAATCCGTGGTCGAAAACCCGGTGATGCCCATCGGCACCGGATTGGAGTTAATCAGAGTGACCGTTGCGGGTCCGCTTGGGGTGCCGACTGCTACCCGCCCAAAGCGGATCAGATGCGGCCGGTAAACCAGCAACCCCTGACGGCCCAGCCCCCTGACCGCGACCGATCGCGTCCCGTTTCTGGCGTTGCTCGGGACAATTAGCGCGGCGCTGTGCGGTCCCGGCGAGGTGGGCGTGAACGTAAGAGACACCACGCACCGCCCTCCCGCAGCAAGCACCTGATCGTTGCAGTTCGAGCTGGGTTGGAACTCGGAGTCAGTCGAAGCAATCGAACCTATCGTGATGGGCGCGTTCTGGGCGCGGTTCTTGGGATTAAGTAGTGCAAACTGCCTTAGCGGGCTGGTAACGCCCTGGGTTCCCAGAACCACCTTGGGCGAAAAGCGAATCGCCAGGGGTTTCACCCGCAGCAGCGCGTCGGCCGTGGGCGTTGCGGTCGGCGTCGCCGTTGCCGTAGGCGTGGACGTGGGTGTGGAAGTAGCAGTTGGCGTCGCCGCTGACGTGTTGAAAGCCATCGCCAGGTTGTAGGCATTGACGGTGCCGATTCCGGTAGCAAAATCCCAGCCCGTGCTGGTCGTATACGCAGGCTGATACGCCGTATCGGAGGTCGAGAGGACGCCGTAAGTGCCCGAGGGTGTATAGCAGTTATTGCTGCCGGTGCAGGGCTGATCCATGTCGCCTTGCGTCACGTCGTAGAAGATGCACGAGCTTGCAGCACCGTTGCCGAGCGTCGAATTGCAGGAGGCCGATCCCGCGGTGCCGTACTCTTTGCTCGCCAACGAATAGTAAGTCGGATTGGGATTGCCCTGCCGCGCGCCGGCGACCTGGTTTGCCAACGCCTGTATCCCCGCCATGATCGGCGCCGCGACCGATGTCCCGCCGAAGCCTGCCCAGGTGTCGGGAGTTCCCGAGCACGAGGCACCGCCGTTAGCAGTGTCGGACCAGCAGACCGGGTAGTAATGGCCCCACTCGCCGTTGCTGGCGAATATTGAAACGTCGGGAAGATCGCGCACGCCGTCGCGCGGGTTGCCGAAAACCGATTGCCATGCCGGCTTGGGATATCCGGCACAGGAGCCGCCAACAACTTCGGGAGTCGCGGGCGTTCCCGTAGCGCAGCCACTCGGCCCTCCGCTGCCCCCGGTAACGGTCAGCAGGCCGAAGGTCGAGGCGTCGCTGCTGTTGCATAACCCACCTGAGCCGTAGGTTGTGGAAAACTTTAAATAGTCAGCGATGAGGAGGCTCGCGCATGAGTCGTTCCATGGAATTTCCGGAATATACGACAGCGCCGAACCGTAGTCGGAGGTGTTGGTCGAACTCCAGTAATTATTGACCGTGCCGGCGTACGCATCGCCGAAATCGGTGCCGCCAACCGCCACGTTAAACGGGGTCGACGCGAATCCGCTGACGTTGATTCCGTAAACCGCTTCCTGAGCGTTGTAGTCGGAGGCGGCCGCGCCTTCGTCGCCCGCCGAGACAAAGACCGAGACGCCCTCCGTTACCGCCTGCTGATACAGCGAGTAGATATACGCGTTGGCTGATGCGCCGAGATCGGTCTCCGAGTCGCCGAAGCTGATGCTCATAATGGCAGGAGGGGGCGACGACGACAGCAGGTTCTGCATGGCGATGAAACCGCCAAAGTTGGTGGTGGTATCCGCGCACGAGGCGAGTTCAATCGCCGCGTTGGGCGCTGCTGCACTGGACCATTCCACGTCGATGGCCGTTTCCGCGTCCGTATTGGCGATCACCCCTGGGTCGGTGCAGCCGCCCGGATGAATTTGGGTCAGGGACCCGCCAGGATACGCGCTAGCCAGGCCGAACGTGCTGCGGAAAGTGTCCCAGTCGCCGGGGTAGTTGTACGCGTCGCTGTCCTGGATGATCGCGATCGTCTGGCCCTGGCCCGAATAACCGGCTTTATAAAGGGGCGTGAAATTGTAGATCGTGGCCAGGTCCGCGGGGACTACCAATTGTTCACTGCTGCTGACGGTGTAGCCGGGGCGCGGCCGGTTCATCGGATGTGGCATGAAGTTGTTCAGCGAAACGACGCCGGCTATGGCCGGCGCGAGCGCTGCCGGAATTCGCGGGTCGGTCATGTTGGCGATGTGCCGCACGCCGTTTTTCTCGAGATAATGGATTTCGGCGTGAAAAGCCTCGCGCACCTGGCCCGCAGTTCCGGAAAAGTCGATCGTTACTCCAGCCGGGTACGTGCGGTTGACGGCAAAGCCGTACGCCTTGAGCCATCGCGTAATCGCGTCGAGGTCCCGATGCGCCAGGCCGTAGCGCTGCCCTAGCTCTTGCGCCGAGAGCCAGTGATGGAAGTTCGGCGAGGACCGGTCGTGTAGTTGCTCGATGAATTGCTCAAGCGCGCGCTCGCGCTCCGCAGGGCGGCGCAACTGGAGCAGCATATGCTCCATCGGCAGGTTGTCCGGCACCGGGCCCCGATCGTTGCGTGCGTTGGCCTCAGGCCGCTTGTTGCCCGTAAGCGTGATCAGCCGGCTTACGTCGACCGGCTGTGTGATAAGCGGGCGCGCCGCCGGATCCACGGACATGCCGCGCTGGGCTCGTATACCCGGCAAGGCAACGATCGCTGTTGCTGCAAAGGCGAGCAGGCTTAACGCCCCGACCACGCCCCTTCGAACCTTCCCCCCTTCTGACCCCACTCGCGCCTCTACCTCCAGTCGATGTCACTTTTCGCGACCCAGCAGCCATGCGCCGGCTCCGCCTTTTTTTCGGCCTGCCGTCCTTTTTCGTGAGCAGAGCGCACTAGGCAGGCATCACGCAGGCACCTGGACATTGAATAACGCAAGTGCGCCGCCCACGGTATCTATGAACTAATTATAGATAGGCTTGCCTTTGTTCGCTACCGGTCAAAAAAGGGCTCACCGCGGACGCATGATGCATGCGGCGGCGTTCCGACAGACTTTTGATAAACGGGGCGAGCCGGTTTTACGGCTGCTTATACGAATCGGTGCAGCCGTTCATTCAAGCAGGATTGGCGCCGACGCTCCGGATGCTCCTATCGGAGGGGTCGTGGAACCCGGGGTGCCGCTGCAGGCGTCGACCTGCTGAAGGAATTCAGCCTGGATGTCGCCGCCGCCAGAGACGCTTTCAATCCACATCGCGGCGAATCCCGTGAGCGTCACCTGGGAACGGCCTTGCGCGGTGCAAAAATCCACCAATGGTACGCATACCATCCGCGAATCCGTCGGATTGAAACCGCTGGGCGGCGGTCCGTCGCCGTATGCGGAACGCGATAGCCGGTCGTCAATCCCCTGCACCGTTGGACCAACCAGGTTACCCGGCTGGGTGGTCAGGTTGAGCGCCGAACCAACCGTGATTGCTGGTCCTTGATAACCATAATCCAACTGCGTGCGGTACACCGCGCCGCCAGTGGAACTGAGAGACAGCGGCGACCAGTTGCCGGGACCAACGCTCCCCTCCTTCAAGGTGACCGTCGTGCCGTCCGGATAAGTGCAGCCTGGATCGTTTGTTCCACAGGCAGCGTCCGGCGTGGGCGAGCAGGAAAGACCGATCGGTATGAAGTCGCTGGCCGCGCTTACGTATTCCACGCCGGCTTCGGCTTGGGCTCTCACGGTGGCAGAGGTGAGATTGACCACGCGCCCGAAAAAGTACGGGACCTGGCGCGTGGCGCTGACAGTTATTACCGACATGCCGTTGGCGTTCTGCGACACCTGCGGTGCAGGTATCAACTCGGTGGAAGCTACTCCGTTGAGTTCGGCATAATTCGTGGCACTTGTCACTGCTTGTCCGGGATCGACCGGCAGATAATGCGCGCCCGCTAGAGCGGCGGCATCGACCGCCTTCTGCAGCAACTCCCAATTGTAGAAGATTACGCCCACGTCGGTGCAAAAGGCGGATGCGCCGAGCAGGCTGACCATGGCAATCGTCAAGACCACCATGCTCTGACCGCGGGAACCGCGCCGCAACGCTCTGGGTTCTTTACGTCCGCTTTCCATAAGACCAAACCCCGGTTTGTTCTTCGGCCGGCATTTCCCCGCGCAGCGACTGACGCTGCATGGACATCAATTGCTCCGCGGCGCCTCTATCCTTCCAATCAGCGGTTGAAGGTCCGCAAAATCTGGATGAGCGCGGGGCCCAGCGTAACCATCAACATCGCGGGTAAAACGAGGAAGGCGAGCGGCACGAGAATCTTGACCGAAGTCCTATGCGCCGATTCCTCAGCCCGCAAACGGCGCCGCAGCCTGAGCGCGTCGGAACTCGCCCGCAGCGACCGCGCAATCGGGGCGCCCAGCAGTTCGCTTTGGATCAGGGTCGCTGCGAGCGTCCCAACGTCTTCGACCGCGGTGCGTTCGGCAAGGTTGCGCAATGCCTGCCCGAGCGAGGCGCCAGCCGCGATCTCCGTGGCGACCCGCGACAGCTCGCTGCCCATCTCCTGATTGCAACGCTCGGATTCAGTGCCAACGATCTTGATTGCCTCGAACAGGCCCAACCCCGCCTCGACGCTCACCACCAGCAGATCAAGCGCGTCGGAGAGTTGCCGGGCAATCGCGGCCTGGCGCAGGCGCGCGCGCCGCGTCAGATAATAAGTCGGGATGACCGCGCCCAGGACGCCTCCATACGCAGCGTCGCAGAGAAAACCCAATCGGCCGGCGCCGATAATAACGGCTATCGCCAGGCCAATAGCCACTCCAGCCCCAGTGCATAAGTAGCGCATAACCCGGAAAGTCGATACCGCCGAGGATCTGGGGAATCCGGCCTGCGCCAGGGTCTGCGCCAGTTTTGCCGCCTGCGGACCATTGGGCGCAAGTGCGGGCAGGTAACGCTTGAGCCGCTCAAGGACAATCTCATAGACCGATAAGGGGCGGACAGGGCCGATCGCGCGCGCCTTCAGGACGGCTTTCCAACGCCCGGTTAGCTCAGCGAGACGCCCATTTGGAGCCTGACGGAAGCCGAATGCAAAAGCGTATAATGACAACAACGCCGCATAAGCCAGAACGAAGACCAGGAAGCTTGCAAAGCCAGTAGCCATTTCAGAAGTCCATCCGAAGCAATCGGCGGATGATTACCAGTGCGGCCAAATCCATCACGAGCGCGATTTTCACCAACATGAGCCCTGCCGCATCATGGAAAAGAAGATGAGTATAATTCGGCTGAATGAACCCGATCGCGCCCAACATGAACACCGGAAGAATCGCGACCAGGATTCCTCCGGTACGGGCCTGAGCGGTGAGCGCCCGAAGTTGCATGTTAAGCTGCTGGCGCAGGCGCACGATTTCTGACAGCCGCCCGATGATCTCAGCCAGGCTGCTGCCCACCTGCGACTGAACCTTGACCGCCACCGTAAGCAGGCGAAAGTCGTCAACCGGAACGCGCTCGTTCAGATGCTCGAGCGCGCGCGGCAAAGCGACGCCGATCCGCGTGTGCTCAAGCACCGTCCCGAGTTCGCTCTTGAGCGGGTCTTTGAACTCCTCGACGACCACCTGCATCCCGCGCAGCAACGTGTGCCCGGCTTCCAGCGACGATTTGAGAAGATCAAGCGCCTGAGGGAGTTGTTGCGCGATTGCTTTGAGGCGCCGCTGGCGTTTGACGTGGACGTAAAGAGCCGGCGCTGCCCCGGCGGCAGCACCCGCCGCGACCGTCGCCAGAGCGCCGCCAAAGGCTATCCGTCCAGCCACCAGGCCGGCCGCGAACAGCGTTGCCGCAGCCAAGACACAATTGAGAGCGTTCCAGCGCAACCCGCTTTGCCCGATCCAAAGCTGAAGCCGGCCCAGCCATCGGAAGTAACTTTCGCTGCGCCGGTAACGCGTGGCAAGTACAATCGCAATCTTCTCTTCCAGCGGAGAATCCGCACGCAACCGCAAAGCGCTTGCCTGCCGGATCCGCTCCAACCGCCGGCCAAAAGTGAACGCGAAGATGGCAAACACCAGGCTGAAGACGGCGCCGCACAGTAATAGGTCCATTGTTCAATGCACCCCGTTCAATGCCGGTTCTTTACCAAGTTTGTAGCCGGCCAACTCGAAGTGCTCGGTGTAGTGCGAACGGATACCGCAATGGCGAAAATGACCCAGCACCCTGCCGCTTGGACCGAGCCCCGTGCGCGTAAACTCATACAGGTCCTGGATCATTATCGTGTCGCCTTCCATGCCGGTAATCTCCGAGACCCGCATCACCTTGCGGCTGCCGTCGGAAAGCCGGCTCACGTGCACCACGATGTTGAGCGCAGACGCGATCTGCTGGCGCATCGCCCGCTGTGGAATGGAGAATCCCGC
>JAJYVB010000099.1 GCA_021792265.1 Deltaproteobacteria bacterium
CTGTATTCGGCCGGCCCATCCCCTCAACCTCCGGCCACAGTCTAGCAGATGGGCCTGTTCGTGTAAAATTATTTATGGGACATCATACTAGGGGCGGATGCGGCTAAGGTCCGCCGCCGGGTCCGACTCTGAAGCGCCTGAAGCGCCGTCCGAGCAAGAAGCTTCAGTGGATGGCTGCGGCTCGGTAGCGGTCACGGACGCTTCGGCGCAGGCGGATGCAGTTTCGCCGCTCGGCGCCGCCTCTGCCTGAACGCAGGGGTCGCAGGACACCGGTCCTTCACTCGCCGGTGCATCTTCTGCCGAGCCGGCTGGGCAAGCGACTGGTACATCCGGGAATGCTGCGATCTGCGGCTCCGCCTCGGCGACTTCTTGCGGTGCAACGCCTTCGAGCTCCTTGAACTCTTCGAGGTCCGGGAGAGCCAGAATGTCCTTAAGTCCGAAGACCTCCAGGAACTCAGCGGTTGTCGCGTAAACGATCGGCCGGCCCGGGGCCTCCTTGCGTCCGGCGATCCGCACAAGCCGGCGCTCGAGCAGGGTTTCCAGCACGCCGCCGCAGTCAACGCCGCGCAACTGCTCGATTTCGGGCCGCGTTACGGGCTGGCGATACGCGATAATGGCTAACGTCTCCATCAGCGGACGCGAAAGCCTGGGCGGTCGAGCGGCGAGCAGCCGCCGGACGTATTCGGCGTTATCGCGCGCAGTGCGCAACTGGTAGCCACCGGCGACTTCTTGCAGCGCGATTCCACGTCCCGCCGCCGCGTACTCCTGCGCCAGGGCTCCGAGTGTCTGTCGAATTTCTCCCTGCGGCACGCCGTCGAGGACGGCAGCAAGCCGGGCCGCAGAAACCGGCTCACCTGCCGCGAGCAAGAGACTTTCCAGGATGGCCTTAAGCCGCTCTTCTTCCACCTGAGATTCTCTGCAAAGGGGTTGCCCTGCTGCCGAAAGGTCGCCTGAGTGCCTTGCACCCGCGCGTCGCACTGTCGGAGGGAGTGTCTGCCATGAAGCCCTACGGCGACGATCCGTTTGCCGCTTCCGGCGCAGGCCTGACGCGGCTCAGCTTTATCGGCCCAAAGCAGTGTTCCTGGAAAGCGCGCACCTCGCCGCGCCGGCACAACTCCAGGAGCGCGATGAAGGTCGCGATGACTACGGCGCGCTCGCGCACGTCCTCGAACAGCGCCATGAACTCGATTTCGCCGCCCTCCTCCAAGGCCGTCAGAATCCGCGGGATGCACTGGGCTATCGGTATATCGCGCAACTCGAGGTTTCGCGGCTGAGCGCTGCCCAGGCGCCTCAGCACGGCGCCCATCGCCTCGACAAGGTCAAAAACGCTCACGTTATAGGCTGGCTTCTCGGCCGCCACGGTGACCGGCTCGCCAGGCGCGGCGAACAGGTCGCGTCCGAGCAGCGGGCGCTCGCTCAGGCGCGCCGCGGCCTCGCGATAACGCTGGTACTCGAGCAGCCGCGCCACCAGGTCGCGCCGCGACTCCTCGATCTCTTCAGCCTGCGCGGGGTCGGGATGGGGCAGGAGCGCGAACGACTTGATCAGCAGCAGGGTCGCCGCCATTACCAGGTACTCTCCCGCTACGTCCAGGTTCAGCTCCCTGAGCAGCTCGAGATGGCGCAAGTACTGATCGGTCACCTCCTTGGCGGTGACCTCGTGCGGTTCGACCTCGGCGCGTTTGAGCAGATGAAGCAGAAGGTCGAGCGGTCCGTCGTAGACGGCGAGATTAAAGGCTACGGCGCCCGCGATATTTGTGCTTTTGGCTTCTTCGTTCGCCGGCTGCGTGCTCATAAGAGGGCCCGGGTGACCGCGTCGATGATCGGATTTATCAACGCGCCGATGGCGTCAGTATAAAGAAGCAGCAGCAGGATTAAAAAGCCATAAGGTTCCAGGCGCGAGAAAACACGCGCCGCAGGCAGCGGAAGCAGCCCGGCCAGAACCCGCCCGCCGTCGAGCGGCAGTAGCGGGAAGAGGTTGAAGACCGCGAGCATCACGTTTACCAGCACCGACGCGCGCATCATCAGTGCGACCGGGAGCAGCACCTGGGCGCCGCCCGGACCGTTCAGATGCGGCAGCAGGGCGCGAAGTGTTGCGGCGCTCAGTGCCGCGAGCGCCAGGTTGGTGAGCGGGCCCGCCGCCGCCACCTTGACCATCCCCGCCCGTCCGCCGCGCAGACGCGAAAAGTCCACCGGTACTGGCCGCGCATACCCGAAAACCGGCAGATGCAGGTAGAGCAGAATCGCGGGTAATACCACCGTGCCTATCGGGTCGACGTGGGCGAGCGGGTTGAGCGTCAGCCGCCCGGCGCGCAGCGCGGTGTCGTCGCCCAGGCGGTTCGCCACGACGCCATGCATCACCTCATGCGCGATGATCGCAAAGAGCGTTGGCACTGCCCATATTGAGAGATCGATCGCGAAACGCGCCAAGCCAGACACAGGGTCAGTCGCTCCCTTTGCGCTCAAGCTTGGCGAGTCTGGCGCGCGGATGGAAGGTGCGATGCACCTTGCGCAAATGCGGCTGCGAAAGATGGGTGTAAATCTGTGTCGTTGAGATGTCGCTGTGGCCAAGCATCTCCTGTACTGCGCGCAAATCCGCGCCGCCCTCGAGCAGATGGCTTGCAAAGCAGTGGCGCAGCGTGTGCGGACCAACCCAGGAAAGCCGCGCGTCTCCCCGTGCCCATCCTTTGAGCGACTTAAAGAACCCCTGGCGCGTAAGCGGCCGCCCCAACCGGCTCACGAACAGCGCCTGCGAATCGCGCGGCCGAGCTTGTCCGAAGCCGTCGGCGGTCCCGCGCGCCCTGCGCGAGGTAACACTCCGGCGCCGGTTCCGGCGCCATGCCGGCGACCGTCTAGCCGCCATGTTTTCAACTTGCGCGCGGCTTTTCAGATAGGCGGAAAGCGCCTTGAACGCCTCCCTCCCGACCGGCACCAGCCGCTCCTTGCCGCCCTTGCCGGTTACCGCAACCACGTGCGCGTCACGGTCAACCTGATCAGGCCGCAAAGCGACCAGTTCGGAAACTCTGAGCCCCGCCCCATACGCCATCTCGACCATCGCCCGGTCGCGAAGACCGTGCAGCGTCGCCGTGTCAATGGACCCGATGAGGCGCTCAACGTCGCGGCGTGAAAGCGTGCGCGGCAGAGGGCGGGGTCGGCGGCGCAGGCGCAATGCGCGGGCGGGATCGTGCGCGAGGATGCCGTTTTCCAGCAGCTCGCGCGTGAGACCCCGGATGGTCGAAAGGTGGCGGCGCTGGCTCGCCGGTGCCATCCGCCGGTGCGACAGCTCTTCCAGGTAAGCGCTCACCGTGCGCGTGTCGAGTCTCGCCGGAGCGACGCCGCGGCGGCGGCAGAAGTCCGTGAACTCTCGCAGGTCGCGCCCGTAAGCTTCCAGCGTGTTGCGCGCCAGCGCGCGCTCAACCGCCTTGCGTGCCAGATGGCGATCGACGACGGCGTCCCAGTTCCCACCCCTCATGGCGGTGCCTCTTTGACCGTCGCCATGCCCGGCCAGGCCGTGAGCCGCTCGAAGAGCGCTTCCTTCACCTCGGCAATGGCCTGCTCAGCGAGCTTTTTACCTTCTCGGCCGGTCACGTAGAAGACGTCGAGCGCCTGGTCGGCGTAGGTGGAAATCCGCGCGAGATGGATCAGCAGCCCGAGATGGAAGAGCGTATGAGTTATGGTGAACAGAAGCCCGACCCGGTCTTGAGTGAAGACATCGATGACCGTGTACTGGTCTGAAGCCGAATTGCTGACGGTTATCTCGGTGCGCACGCGAGGCACGAAGTTTCGCTGGCCGGCAAGGACCTGCCGGCTCTCCTCGACGAGCCGCTCGACGTCCAGCTCGCCCGTCAGCACCCGCGCAAGGGTGCTATCGACGCGCAGCCACCGCTCTTCCTCCATGGCCATGTCGCCGGTTCCGGGCGGATGGGAGATGCGGAAGATGTCGAGCGCCAGGCCGTCGGTGCTGGTCGTGATGCGCGCCGAGAGGATGTTGAGGCTGTTGGCGGCCAGCACGCCGGCGATTTTGGCAAACAGCCCGGGCCGATCGTGTGTGACCACGGTGAATTCGCTGAATTCCCGCTCGGGAAAGTGGCGTACTCGCGTCGCAACCACGCCGTCGCCGAGCGAGCGCATAAGCTCGAAATGGAGCGCCGCGTCGGCCGGAGCGACCGCGCTCAGGTAACGCGGCGGCATACGCTCCAGGAAGCCGGCGACGGCCTCAGGTGAAGCGCCGGCCTGCGCAAGGCGTTCTCGTACCGCCGTCTCGGCCAGGCGCAGCCGGCGTTCCGGATCGACAGCTTCTCGGTCGCCCTGCTCGAGGATTCGCAGCGCCCGCATGTACAAGTCGCCGAGCAGCATGTCGCGCCAGTTATTGTACACTCCCGGCGCAACCGCCCGCATGTCGGCAAACGTCATCAGGTAGAGCGCCTTTAGCCGCTCAATCGATCCGACTTCGCGCGCGAAGTCCGCCACCGTCCGCTCGTCGTCAATGTCTCCCTTGTGAGCGACGTGGGACATCGCAAGATGCTCGCGCACCAGGAAGACCACCAGATCGGTTTCCTCGCCGTTAAGCCCTAGGCGTCGGCATACCTCGCCCGCGAGCGCGGCACCGCGTTCGTGATGGTCGTGGCCGTGTCCCTTGCCAATGTCGTGGAGAACCAGGGCCAGGAAGACCATCGGCAAGACGTCCAGCTCGTGCGCCACCTCGGTCAGAAGTTCGGCCGTGGCGCGAAACTCGCCCGCCTGCAGCCGTTCCAGTTCGCGCACGGCCACCAGCGAATGACGGTCCACTGTGTAGATGTGATAAAGGTCGTGCAGAACGCGCGCGTAAAGATTGCCGAACTCGGGAATCACGGCGCCCAGCACGCCCGCCCGGTGCATCGCTTCGAGCGTCTCAGCCACTCGCACGCGTCCGGCCATGATCCCCATAAGCGCCGCTCCGGTGCGTGGGTCATGGCGCATCCGGTCGTCGATGAGCGCCAGGCTGTCGCGTACGAGCTGGTAGGCGTTTCCCGAAAGCTCCACCCCATGCGCCTGGCAATCGGCGAAGATAGTGATCAGGTTCAGGGGTTCGCGGCGGAACAGGTCGCGGTCCGCGATTCCCAGGAGCCGGTCCTGGATAACCACGCCTGGCCGTATCCGGCGCGCTTGCAGGCGGCGCAGCAGGCCGCCCGGCATCACGTTTTCGGCGGCCCGCGCGATGAGCCCCTCGGCGAAGCGATGGATGACGCTGGCGTTGCGATAGTAGGCGCTCATCAGCGCCGCCCCGGCTTCGCGCGGGTCGGACGCAGCGAAGCCCACCGTCGGGGCGATCCGCTCCTGGTACTCGAAGGTAAGATGGTCGTTGTGGCGCCGGCTGGAAAAATGGAGCGCGTTGCGCACTCGCCAGAGAAAGTCGCGCTCCCGCAAAACCTCGCCAACTTCGCTCTGGGTGATTACCGCTCGCTGCACCAGCTCCTCGAGCCCGCCTGCCTTGTATTTGACTTTGGCGAGCCAGAGCGCCGTGTGCAGGTCGCGCAGCCCGCCTTCGCCCTCTTTAATCTCGGGCTCAAGCAGGTATACGGAGTCGCCGAAGCGGGCGTGGCGAGCGCGGCTCTCCTCGAGCTTGGCACGGAAGAACTGCTGCTGGTTGCGGTTCAGCACTTCGTTCGGCATCGCCGTCCAGAGCTCGCTGAAAAGTTGCTCGTCGCCCGCCATGAACCGGGCGTCGAGCACCGCCGTCTTTTCCTTGAAGTCCTCGTTCGCCATCCGCAGCGTCGTACGCGGGTTGCGCACCACGTGGCCCACCGTGAGTCCAGCGTCCCAGAGCGCGTGCAGGATCACCTCGGCGACGATTTCCACCAGCGGTCCGGGCTTCCAATCGTGCAGAAAAAGCAGATCGACGTCCGAGTAAGGGTTCAGCTCGCCCCGTCCGTAGCCGCCGCGGGCCACCACGGCCAGCCGCTGGTTGAGGCGCGGCAAACGGCGCCGATGCTCCCGCTCGGCGTAAACGTAAAGCGCCCGAAGCAGGCGGTCCACGGCCGCAGTGAATTCACGCACCACTTCGGTACCCGAAGCGCCCGCCAGATGGCGCTCGTAGAGTTCCAATCGCACTGCTTCGATATAAGCGCGCGCCCCGGCACCAGGTTGCCCGGTTGCCCCGAACTCGGTCAGGAGCGCGGCTTCGTCACGCGCGTAGGCCAGAGGCGGGGTTGCGCCGGCGGGTTTCGCAACGCCGTCCGCAAGCGAACGCGCCTGCTCCAGGTCCGTGCGGTTTAGCGGCGCGTCAGAACTCACAGGTTTCCCGCGTGGCCCCCGGCGCGCACAAACCGCGCGATTCCTTGCGCGATTCCATCGCTGATCGCCTGCTGATATTCGGGCGACGACAGCTCGCGCCCCTCAACGCGGTTGGAGGCAAACCCACATTCCACCAGCACCGCCGGCATATGCGCGCCCACCAGAACGTAAAACGGCCCTTTTCGTGCTCCGAGATCGTTTAGCCTGAGACCCAATTTCGATTTTACCGTCCCGAGCGCCGATCTCTCGATCATGCGCGCCAGTTCCGCCGACTCCACTGCTTTATCCTGCTGGCGAAGGTCGCTGAGGATGTAGTTCAACCCCGGCGCGCCGGACGCCGCACTATAACGCGCGGCCGAGCCGTTCTCCATCGCCGCCAATCTAATCGTAGCGCGATCGGTAGTGTTGTTCAGGTAGTATACCTCAATGCCGCTGGCCGCCGGGTTAGGACTCCAATTTACGTGCACTGACACGAACAGATCCGCGTGCGCACGGTTGGCTTCGGCGATACGCTGGGACAACGGCACGAAATAGTCCGCGCTCCTCGTAAGCATCACGCGCATCCCGCGCCTTTCGAGCGCTGCCTGAAGCCGAAGCGCGACCTGCAAGGCAAGTGTCTTCTCCTCAACTCCGCTGTCCGACCTGGTGCCCGGATCAAAGCCGCCGTGGCCCGGATCGATAGCGACGAGCGCACGGTGGCCTCCCGGCGAAGCATCGATGTTCGGCGCGCCGGCACCGGCTGGCCTAGCCGGATGCGGCGCCGGGCGCGGCAACTTCATCACGACCGGCTGCGCAATTGCAGTGTCGGCGCCCGCCGGCGCAACCCGCACGATAAGGTCCGCACGCGTGAGGCCGGCCGCCCAGTCGCATCGCCCCGTGACCGTGATGACGATGCGTGCCGTCGGCGGTGCCGTGATGACGCGCACGCTCTTTATCGGCGGCTGTTCTAGCGCGGCAAACGCGCCTGCCGAAAGCGCCACGCGTAGCCCGCTGCCGTCGAGCCGCAGTTCATCGCCATGGGCCGCAACATGCCAGCGCACCCCGCCTGCCCGCACGCAAAAGCGCATCTCCACCGTCGGCCCGCGCCGGATGACTCGCACGCGATAAAGCTCGCCGGCAGCGGCTCTCCTAACGCCGGGCGCCGCCAGCAAAGCGGCTATGATCACAGCCAGCACCAACGCAGCCGTGCGCACGGCGCGCAGGCTTACCGGCGGCTGCCTGATGCCACCCGTACGGTTTGCCTTCCAACGCATGGAATCTTCGCGCACATCCGCTGGCGCGTTGGCGCCAGGCACAATCCGCTCGGTACCCCGTCCGCCTCAACCATCGCCAGAGCGCAGCCGCCCTGCGAGGCGCGAGAGCGCAACCAAGGCGTCCACCGGCGTCATCCGCTCAACGTCGAGCGTCCGCAGCTCGGCGAGGACACGCGCTTCGGAGCCGCCGAAAAGGGCCATCTGGAGCGGAGCCTCACCGTCCGCAGATTGTTGTCCGCGCGCGCGCGCACCGTGGTCGGGGTCGCCTTCGAGGTTCGACAGAATCTCGCGTGCCCGGGCGATAATTTCGACAGGCAGGCCGGCCAAACGGGCCACCTCGATCCCGTAGCTGCGGCTGGCCGCGCCTTCGATCACCCGATGGAGGAAAAGCACCTCGCCGCCCCACTCCTTCACCGCCACGCTGAGATTGTTGACCCTGGCGCGGTCGCGAGCAAGCTCGACCAGTTCGTGAAAGTGGGTTGCAAAGAGCACCTTGGCGCGGCTTCGATCGTGCAAATACTCGGCGACCGCCCATGCGATCGCGAGACCGTCGAAGGTGCTCGTGCCACGGCCAACCTCGTCGAGCAGCAGCAGGCTGCGATCGGTAAGGCCGCCGATAAGGCGCGCCGTCTCGCGCATCTCGACCATGAAGGTTGACTCGCCGCGGCGCAGCTCGTCGCGCGCCCCGATGCGGGTCATCACGCGGTCGACCAGGCCGATCCAGGCCTCGAGCGCCGGTACGAAGCTGCCCATCTGGGCCATGATCACGATGAGCGCGGCCTGGCGCAGGTAGGTCGACTTGCCGGCCATGTTTGGTCCCGTGATCAGCAGGAGCTGGCGTTCGGCCGGGTCTACGTCAAGATCGTTGGGCACGAACTCGCCGGCGCGCATCAGGGTTTCAAGCACCGGATGGCGGCCGTCGCGCACGTTTATGGCCAGACCTGAATTCATTTCGGGCCGCACGTAGCCGTGCTGGCGTGCTACGCGCGCCAGCGACATCAGGGCGTCGAACTGGCCTGCCGCCAGCGCCGATTCGGACAGGTCGGCCGCGCTCGCGCTGAGTTTTCGCAGGAGCTCGCCGTACAGCCGAAGCTCCAGCTCCTTTAGGCTCGCTTCGGCGCTCAGCACGCGCCGCTCGACCTCCTTGAGTTCGGCCGTGGTGAAGCGTTCGCCGCCAACCAGCGTCTGCTTGCGCTCGTAGTCGGCGGGCACTCGCTCCAGATGAGCCTTGGTCACCTCGATGTAGTAACCGAAGACCTGGTTGTAGCGAACCTTGAGCGAGGAAATTCCAGTACGCTGGCGCTCGGCGTTTTCAATGCGCGCGAGCGTTGCACGCGCCCCGGCGGCAAGCTCATGAAGCTCGTCGGCTTCCGCCGACAGGCCCTGCCGTATCAGGTTGCCCTCGCGCGGATTGACCGGCGGATCGTCGCGCAGTGTCGCGCGGATGAGATTGGCCAGGTCCGGGCGCGGCTTGAGTTGAGCCGCGAGGCTGCGGATGAGTGCACTCTTTGCTCCGGCAAGAGCGCGGGCGAGGTTCGCCACCGCCTCGAGCGCCCCCGCTGTGCGCACGACCTCGCGGGGGCTGGCACGCAGGCTGCCGATTCTGCCAACGGCGCGCTCCAGATCGCCGATTCCCCGCAGCGCCTGGGCCGGCGGGCCGTCGAGGTCGCTCTCGAACAACTCGGCGACCGCGTCATGGCGCATGGCGATCGCCTCAAGGTCTAGCAGCGGGTAAACCAGCCAGTTCCGGAGCGTGCGCGCGCCCATCGGGGTCAGCGTCTGGTCCAGGACCGATACCAGCGACCCCTCGCGCGATCCCTCGGCCGTCGCGACCAACTCGAGGTGACGGCGAGTTACCTCGTCGACGGTCAGGTACTGGGTCGGATGGTAAAGTACCGGCGGCCGCAGATGGGCGAACTCATCGCCGAAGGTGCGCTCGATATAGCCGAGGATTGCACCCGCCGCCGCGGCGGTTGATGCGTCGAGTTCCGGAGCCTCCATGCCGAAACGGCGCGCCAGCGCCGCACGGCCAGCATCGGGATCGAACTGGCGCGGTTCGAGTTCAGTAGCGGTGGCATTCAGCCCCGCCAACACCGTCGAACGCCACGGCACGGAGGGCGCGATCAGCACTTCGCGCGGCGCAAGCCGTGCAAGCTCCTCGTGAAGCGTTGCCGGGCTCGTGCTCGCGGTAATCAGGAACTCGCCTGTGGAGACGTCGATCGCCGAGAGTGCGTAGTTTTCGCCCAACGCCGCGAGCGCCACAAGGTAGCTTTTCTCGGCAGCCGTCAGCACGACCTCCTCGCCGACGGTGCCGGGGGTGATCAGCCGGACGATGCGGCGGGGAATAAGTCCGCGCGCTCCAGCCTCGCCCGCCGCCTGCTCGCAGATCGCAACCTTCCGCCCGGCGCGCAAAAGCCGCGCGATATAAGGCTCAGCCGCATGGTAAGGGACGCCGCATAGCGGTACCCCGTCCTTGGAACGCGAGGTGAGCTGCAGGCCGAGCAGACGCGCCCCGGTCTCGGCGTCCTCGAAAAACATCTCGTAGAAATCGCCGAGGCGGAAAAAGAGCAGCGCGTCCGGCACCTGCCGCTTGACGCTCAAGTACTGCGCGATGAGCGGAGTGGTCTTGGCCGCCACGTCGGCGCCAAGGATAGCCGCCGTTTAAGCGGCGCGCAAAAACCCTCCGCGGGCTGTAATAAACAGTGGAAATGTCCGGGGCATAAACATTTAAAGATTTTCGTGCGGCGGAGTAAGCCTCCATGCGATGTAGAATGCCGCTCTGCGGTTAGTCTGGAAGTTCAAGTGGCCGCCTGTCGAGGCTTGCGCACGATACGCTTAAGGCGGCACCTCAATGCCGCT